>JBASAV010000805.1:0-6927 GCA_049650785.1 Lewinella sp.
CGTAAGGGGTCGTCCTCGCTGGGCTGGTAGTTGAAGCGAAAGAGCTGAAAGTACTCCGGCCCCAGGCTGCGGTAGACGCCGGCCAGAAGTTCTTCCTGGTCGAGGATCTGGAGGCCGAGGATGTTACCGGCCACACCGAGGGGGCTGAACAGGCCGGTAATGACGCCGCGGCGGCCGTCATCCGGAATCTGCTGGTCGCGGAAAGCGCTGATCTGTACGAGAACAACGCCGGAGGTGTTGGCCTTGATCCAGTCTTCGAAGACGTGGATGAAGCGGACGGCGGAGGTGATGCCGTAGTTGTCGCGGTAGCCCGCGTCCATCAGCCGGATGAGGGGCTGCGTGGGGAGGCTCACCTGGGGGAGAACATAGGGATAAGAGGCATTTGCCCGGAGCGCGGAACTCATGCGGAGGCTGTCGGCATCCTGGCGGGCCAGCAGGCGCCCGAAGTCGACCATGTCGGGTGCCAGGGGGACCCCTCCGCTTCGGGAAGCGGGGGGCGCCATCATATAACTTACCCCCTGGGGAGATATCACCATACGCCGCCCGTCCTCTACGATGCTGGGGGTTACGAACATCAGTGGAATATCGGCTGCAGCTTCCGGGCCCCGGTACTCAACCAGGGGGCGGTCCAGCAGAAAGTCGGTGGAGGAGTTATAGGCCCGCTCGAAGGCGTACCCACGATCGCGGCGGTAGGTTTCATCTCCGATGCGGACTCGCCGGAAGGGAAGGAATATGTCGTTGCTGACAATGGAAAAAGCGACGGGATTAAGGAGGTCGTTACTCACCTCTTCCAGACGCCGGTAGTTTCCCTGTCGGAACGAACCTTCCCGTAGAAATTCTTCCCGTACGTAGGCCAGTCCAAGCATGCCGCCGCTGGCACCGGTGATGAGGGCGGTGGACTCGAGCAGCCGGCCTCCGCTGCACTCCTGAATACTCTGGGTGATGTGGGTCGCCCACAGGGAAGCGGTCAGGCCACCCCCGCTGGCGCACAGAATGACCAATTTGGGCTTCTCGAGGGGTTGCTTCGCCCGCCACCGATCGAGTATGGCCGTCGTATTGGCGATATCAGCTTCGAGCGTGTCGGGCTGGTAGAGGTTGTAGATCGTATCCAGGGTATACGGGGCGTCCGTCTCGTAGCTTAGGCCGTATGCCTGATTACCGTGATCGAAGAAGGTGATGCTGGTGAGAAAGTTGATGGCGGCCAACAGCAGGATGAGGAGGGGGATGCGCCAGTTAGCGAACCAGTAGCTTACCGCGCCGACGATGGAGACGAAGAGACTGAACAGGATGAAGAAACTGGCCCCGGCGGGCAACTGAAACGTCGGCCAGTCGATCATCAAACCCAGGATCACCAGGATCATGATCGAGGCGAACTGCAGGATCAGCGCGTTGACGTGATTCTGCCGAAAGATGTTGCGCAGGATCGCCGTATCGTAGTGGGCGACCGACCGTACGCGCTGCAAACGCAGCTTGGTATTAAGATAGAAGCGGACTTTATAGGGGTTATCGTACCGATTGACCAACTGGGGGCCCAGTGGCGTGCCGCGAACGGGCCGGTAGAACTTTTCGGCCGGGTCACTGGGTCCCTGATTGGGCGGCGGTTCGCGGTAGCCGGTGTAGTACTCGATGTCCCGGTTGGTCAGGTTAAAGTATATCGAGTAGAGGAAAAGACTGAGGGCCAATCCGATGGTCAGGCCGGTGATGCCCTGTACCTGCGCTCCGGCACCCTCCCCGAGCGGGTGAAAGCGAAGGAGCAGTATCCAGTAGGCGACCAGGAAGGCCAGCGGCAGCAGGGCATTGTTAATGCAAAACTTTAGAAAGGGGCGGGTGAGACTGGCCAGGAAGTTAAAATAGCCCCCCAGGAGAAGATAGGTGCTGAGGTTCCAACTCATGGTGAAAAAGCCGAAAGCGACACCCACAATGAGAAAGGAAAAGTAGCCCGTCTCCCCCAGGTACTCCGGGTCGAGAAACAGGTATTGTAAGCCGAGCCTGGGCCCCAGCAAGCCGGCCATCATGAACAGCAGCAGCACCCAGAGTACCAGCAGCAGAAAATTCGTCCGCAGATGCAGCAGCAGCAGCTGGATCGGAAACGAACGGTACAGATTGTGCAGGTAGGTGCGCATACCCCGGCAAATTAGGGCTATATTTGCCGGCCGCAAACCACATTTCGCGCCCCCTAACTTGTCCCCTGCCTCCCCCGCCCGTTTAGCTACCCGACTTACCCCCCAGGGTGAGCGAATTTTACGTTCCGGCCATCCGTGGCTTTTCGACGCTGCCGTCGAATCGGTGAAGGGGGAGGGCAAGGCCGGCGATCTGGCCATCGTCTTCGATCGGAAGAAGGACCGCTGCATCGGCGTGGGTCTATACGATCCGGATTCACCCATTCGTATCCGGGTGCTGCACGGCAATGGGCCGGCCAAGATCGATGAGTCCTTCTTTGCCGACCGGCTGAAGGCCGCGCGTCAGTTACGCCTGCCGCTGCTCAAGTTGAATACCGACGGCTACCGACTGGTACACGGAGAAAATGACGGACTGCCGGGGCTGGTCGTGGATATTTACGCCGGCGTGGCGGTCATTAAACTGTACACCCCCGCGTGGTATCCCTACCTCGACACGATCTATCCCCTGGTAATGCGTACGGCCAAGGTGAATACCGCCGTGCTCCGACTGGCACGGGTGGTCACCCCGCAGGAAGGATACGGCGACGGTGATCTGCTGGCTGGTGAATTACCGGACCCGGAAATAACCTTCCGGGAGCACAACATCCGATTTTACGCTAACGTGCGGGAGGGACATAAGACCGGCTTTTTTCTCGACCACCGGCACAACCGTAAGCGGGTAGGGGAACTGGCAGAGGGGCAGGATGTCCTGGATGTATTTAGCTACGCCGGCGGATTCAGCGTACACGCCCTGGCCGGAGGAGCTTACCGGGTGGTAAGTCTCGACATTAGCGGCCCGGCGCTGGAAGTTGCCCGGCGCAACGTGGCCCTAAATTTCGGTGAGGACCCCCGCCACGAGATATTGGAAGGGGATGCCTTCCAGGAATTAGAGCAGATAGCCCGTCGCCGGGAAGAGTTCGGGGTGGTGGTGGTCGACCCCCCCAGTTTTGCCAAGCGGGAGAAGGAGGTCCGCGGCGCACTGGATGCCTACCGGCGAATCAATACACTCGCCATACCCTTGGTAAAACCCGGTGGAACCCTGGTGGCCGCCTCCTGCTCCGCCCGCGTGAGTGCGGAAGACTTCTTCGCCACCGTGGAGCGGGTCGTGAAAAAAAGTGGTCGGCCGTACCAGCTGCTGGACAAGACATTCCACGATACGGATCATCCGATCGGGTTTGCGGAGGGTGCCTATCTGAAAACCGTCTATTACCGCCTGGACTGAACCCTACACTGAACTTTGACCGTATGTGGTCTTAATTCCAATCTTTCGGATGCGGTTACAGATTATTATACCGGTGATCAACGAGGCGGATCAATTGCGCCGACTGCTACCTTACCTGCTCGACGAATTGAACGGGCGGGGGAGCATCACCGTAGCCGATGGGGGCAGCAATGACGATACCGCCGAAGTAGTACAACGGGCGGGACGAGTTCATTACCTGCCCTGCAATCAGCCCGGACGGAGCCGGCAGATGAACGAGGCGGCGGCCCTTTACGATCATCCGGACGATGTGTACTACTTCGTGCACGCCGATACCCGACCACCGCGGGGTTTCTTCACCGACATTCGGCGAAGCATAGCCGATGGGGCGCCGATGGGCTGTTACCGGTTCCGGTTCGACTCTCCAAGCCCCTTACTCGCCATTAATGCTTTCTTCACCCGTTTCGCCGGCTTGGCCTGCCGCGGTGGAGACCAGTCGCTCTTCGTCGGCCGGACAGCCTGGGAGCAGCTCGGCGGTTATGACGCGGATATGGACATCATGGAGGACTACGACATCATTCAGCGCGCCTGGGAGGAGGAGATACCCTTCCGCGTAATCCCCCGGTCCATCATGGTTTCGGCCCGCAAGTATCGCGCAAACAGTTGGGTCAAGGTGCAACTCGCTAACCTCCGCATCTTTCGAATGTACAAGCGCGGGGCGCCACAGGAACAGATGGTGGACGAATACGCACGGATGCTGAAATCCTGGTAGGGCTGGTCTACTCGCGCATGAGGCGGTTGCGCTCCAGCCCGGCTGTTCGCGCGTCCCGGCAGCTCTGCGGACCGAAGGAAGGCTGTCCATGCAGGGGAAGGACGGCCGTCACGCGCTCATCCGGAATCTTCGCCCAACCCGCCGAATAAAGGTCCCAGTCAGCAGACCGGATCGGCGCGTGAGTGAAGTACTGCCCCGGCTTCTCGTAGTTGTTCCCGACAATGATGTCGCCCGTAAACAGATACCCCGTGGGCCGGTGTAAATAGGCCGTGGAACCGGGTGTATGTCCCGGTACATGGTAGTAATCGATGTCCAGATCCTGCAGCATGGGGGTATTGGTTTCCAGGGGGTACAAGCCTTCGTGGCGTCCGGTGTCGTAGCTGTGGATCAGTACCGGAACGCCACCCAGCCAGCTCGATAGCTCGGCGGGCGTCCCGAAGGCCTGACCGAGCAGATCGGAGTGCGTGATGAGCAGCGCCGAGGCGGGTCGATCGGCCAGAAGCGCGTCAATTTCGCTACGGGTGATGGCGTGTACCGTATCAATGAGAAGGGTGCTTTCTCCATTGTGAACGGCGTAGGACTGTCCGTTTCGGTATCGCTGTTTGGGTACCCGGAAGAGCGTCAGATTGTCAGTTACCGGAACCCGTTGACCGGGTTTCGCAGACCGGATTTTGGCAATAAAATCGGAAGCGGGAGAAGACATGACGACGGGCTTTAAATGCTGAACGAAAATCACCTGTGAGAGTTGGTATTTACCTCGTTTTCACTCCTCCTGCGCTCCGGCGCCATATGCCTGCTTAACGACGCGGAAAGCCTAGGATAGCTGGCACAATTTTTGTACTTTTGTTGGTATGACAAAGAACAACGAACCGGCCAATCGCGGCGACTACGGAGCGGACAATATTACCGCTCTGGAGGGCCTCGAGGCCGTCCGCAAGCGCCCCGGGATGTACATCGGTGGTACGGACACGCGGGGTCTGCACCACCTGGTCTGGGAGGTAGTCGATAACTCCATCGACGAACACCTTGCCGGCTACTGTAGCCGCATCGATATGATCATTCACCCGGATAACTCCATTACCGTCGAGGACGATGGACGGGGGATCCCGGTTGGCAATCACGCCAAGCTCGGCAAGTCAGCACTGGAAGTCGTCATGACCGTCCTGCACGCCGGCGGTAAATTCGATAAAGACACCTACAAAGTCTCCGGCGGTCTGCACGGGGTGGGAGTTTCCTGTGTGAACGCGCTATCCAGTCACCTGCGGGCCACGGTCCACCGCGATGGTAACATCTACCAGCAGGATTACAGTGAGGGTAAGCCCCAGAACGAAGTGCACGAGGTCGGTAAGGCGGAGAAGTCGGGTACGACCATCAACTTTACGCCGGACGCGACCATCTTCGAGTCCGTCGTCTACAAATACGAGACGCTGGCCAACCGGATGCAGGAACTCGCCTTTCTGAACAGCGGCCTGTACCTGAGCCTGACCGATGAGCGGCAAACCGACGAGGAGGGCAAGCCCCTCCGGAAGGACTTCTACAGCGAGGGAGGTTTGGCCGAAATGGTCAAGTATCTTGATGAAGGTAAGCAGGACTTGATCGAGGAAGCCATCTACGTCAAATCCAAGGAGGACAACGTAGAGGTCGAGGTGGCCATGCAGTACAACACCACCTACCAGGAGAATATCTACTCCTTCGTCAACAACATCAAGACCCGCGAGGGCGGCACCCACGTAAACGGTTTCCGCCGGGCCGTCAATCGCCTGTTCACCAAATACGGTGACGAGAACGGCCACTTCAAGAAACTGAAGTTCAAGGTCAGCGGCGAAGACTTCCGCGAGGGACTCACCGCCGTTGTCTCCGTTAAAGTTCCCGAACCTCAATTCAAAGGTCAGACCAAGGGTGAGCTCGGTAACAGCGAGGTAACCGGTATCGTGAGCCGGGCGGTAGGGGAGAGCGTCGGGCACTGGCTCGAGGAAAACCCAAATGCCGCCAAGCGGATCATCGATAAGGTCATCATTGCCGCCACCGCCCGCCACGCTGCCCGTAAGGCCCGCGAGATGGTGCAGCGCAAGAACGTGCTTACCGGCACCGGACTGCCCGGAAAACTGGCCGACTGTTCCAACAAGGACCCCGAAGGCTCGGAGATCTACCTCGTCGAGGGTGATTCGGCTGGCGGTACCGCCAAAATGGGCCGTAACCGGGCTTTCCAGGCTATCCTGCCCCTCCGCGGTAAGATCCTCAACGTAGAGAAGGCCATGGAGCACAAGATCTACGAGAATGAGGAGATCAAGAACATGTTTACCGCCCTGGGCGTGAGCATCGTGGAAGGCGAGCACGGCGAACGGGTGCTGAACCTGGAAAAACTTCGCTATCACAAGATCATCATCATGTGTGACGCCGACATCGACGGTAGCCACATCGTAACGCTGATTCTAACCTTCTTCTTCCGGTACATGCACGCGCTGGTGGACGGCGGCTACGTATACATCGCTCAACCACCGCTTTACCAGGTCCGTCGCGGTAAGCAGTTCCGCTACTGCTGGACCGAAGAAGAACGTCGCGAGGCGATTGCCAATTACAGCAAGAGCGAGAACGACGGTGCCGTCAAAGTACAGCGCTACAAAGGTCTCGGTGAGATGAATGCTACCCAGCTCTGGGAAACCACCATGGACCCCGATACCCGCATGCTACAGCAGGTTGCCATCGAGGAGAGCTCCGAAGCCGACCGCGTATTCAGTATGCTGATGGGCGATGAGGTGCCCCCGCGCCGCGCCTTCATTGAGGCTAATGCTAAG
>JBASAV010000806.1:0-6647 GCA_049650785.1 Lewinella sp.
GCCAAGGCCGCGCCCATCTTCGTGGACGCTATCCGGCAAATGTCCATCCAGGACGCGGTGGGTATCCTGCGCGGAGATAATAACGCCGCCACCAGCTACCTCCAGCAGACTACTACGAGTGCGCTGACCGCCGAGTTTGCGCCCGTCATCAATACCAGCCTGGACAAATACGATGCAAATAAAGTCTGGCTCGATGCGGCCACGGCCTACAACAATTTTCCGCTGACCCGCAATAAGGTGGAAACCGACCTGGGGGCCTACGTCACCCAGCAGGCGCTGGCCGGACTATTCAAGAAGGTCGCCCTAAAGGAGGAGGATATCCGGGAGAACGTATCGGCCAGGACCAGCGATCTCCTGCGGCGCGTCTTCGCCCAGCAGGACGCCGTCAACTAATCACAACCAACACACAGGTACACTATGAAAATTCAGGGAAGAAGAAAGAGCAGTAACGTAGAAGACCGCCGCGGTAGCGGGGGCGGCATGATGGGCGGAATGGGTAAGACCGGAGGCTTCGGCATCGGCACCGTCATCATCATGATCGTGGTTTTCTTCCTGGGTGGCAATCCGCTGGACTTCCTGGGGATCGGGGGCGGCGGCGGTGGCGGCTCCACACCCGCGCCTACGGAAACCACCCGGTCGGAGGGCGGCGTAGCCACCGGTGAAAGCAATGCCGACATCGTTGAAGTTACCCTGGCCGAAACCGAAAATACCTGGAACCGGCTCTTCCCCGAGCTCTATAATGGTCAGTACCGCGAGCCGGTAATGGTCATGTTCGACGGCCAGGTCCGATCCGGTTGTGGCTTGGCTAGTGCCAATACCGGACCCTTCTATTGTCCCGCTGATCAGAAGGTCTATATCGACCTCAGCTTTGCGGACCAGTTGCGGCAACGCTTCGGGGCACCCGGCGATTTTGCGCTGGCCTACGTGATTGCACACGAGGTAGGCCACCACATTCAGAACCAGCTGGGGTATAGTCAGCGCGTCAGCGAGGCCCGGAATCGCATGAGCGAGGAGGACGCCAACGCCATGTCCGTCCGACTGGAGCTACAGGCCGACTACCTGGCCGGTGTATGGGCGCACGACGCCAAACAGAATGCTGATTTACTGGAGCAGGGGGATATTCAGGAGGCCATCGGGGCTGCTTCCGCGATCGGCGACGACCGGTTGCAGCAGGAGGCACAGGGCTACGTTGAACCGGAAAGCTTTACCCACGGCACCTCGGAACAACGGGTGCGGGCCTTCACCGAAGGTTATAAAACGGGCGATGCCAGCCAGGGCGCACTGGATAAGTACTTCAGTTCCCGAAGCCTGTAAATCCCTCAGGCATTCACCTCTCCGTACACCTCCCCGATCTCCTCGAGGGTACCGTAGAGCTTTTCCGTATCGAATTCCGTCACCAGCACCTTGCGGTACTGCTTGATGTGGGGTAGACCGCGGAAATAGTTGGTGTAATGGCGGCGCATTTCCAGTATGCCGAGCGTTTCCCCCTTCCATTGGATGCTTCGGTCCAGGTGCTCGCGGGCCGCGGCCACCCGTTCGGCTACGGTGGGGGGATCCAGCAACTGGCCGGTAGCGAAGTAATGCTTGATCTCACGGAAGATCCACGGATTGCCGATGGAGGCGCGTCCGATCATGATGCCGTCCACCCCGTACCGATCGCGGTAGGCGGCGGCTTTTTCGGGGCTATCGATATCGCCGTTACCGAAGATCGGCATGGTGATGCGCGGGTTCTCCTTGATCTTGCCGATCAGCGTCCAGTCCGCTTCTCCCTTGTACATCTGCTTGCGGGTGCGGCCGTGGATACTCAGTGCCTTGATACCTACGTCCTGTAGCCGTTCGGCTACTTCCTCTATGTATTTGGTACCGTCATCCCAGCCCAGCCGGGTCTTGACGGTGACGGGCAGATCGGTGCGGTCGACGATCGCCTTGGTGAGTTCGACCATCTTCGGGATGTCCTGCAGGATTCCGGCACCGGCACCTTTGCAAACGACCTTTTTGACCGGGCAGCCGAAGTTGATATCGAGCACTTCCGGACGGGCCTCGGTCACGATATCCGCGGCCTGGACCATACTGTCGAGGTTAGCGCCGAAGATCTGGATGCCCACCGGCCGCTCGTAGTCGTAGATGTCGAGCTTGGCGACACTCTTGGTGGCGTCGCGGATAAGACCTTCCACGCTGATGAACTCCGTGTACATCATGTCGCAGCCCTCCGCTTTGCAGAGCGCCCGAAAGGGAGGATCGCTGACGTCTTCCATGGGAGCGAGCAGCAGGGGGAATTCACCCAGTTCTATGTCGGCGATCTTAACCAAGGGCCTGTATTTTGGGGCGGGAAAGAAGTAAAATTACAAATCGCGGCAGGGAATAGTTGCTCGGACCGGCAGGAACCCGAAGACCGCATCCGGGGTTAGGTAGCAAAAATAAGCTATGCGAAATTCTCCCTTCCCCTCCCGGTTGCCCTGGGCAGCGCTGCTCTTGGTTTTACTGTTGGTTGCCTGTGGCCGTAACCCGGGTGACGCGGCCGACCCCACCGCCGGCCCGGCCATGAATGCACCCGAACTGGTCGCCGAAATCGAAGGAGTACAGGTAACCGGGATTACGGTAACCGACGAAGGACGGATTTTTGCCACCTTTCCCCGGTGGCGCGAGGGCGTGCCCTATACCCTGGCGGAGATCGTGGACGGCCGGCCGCGGGCATACCCGGATGCGGAAATTAACGCCTGGGACGTGGGACAACCGGCGGCGGATAAATTCGTCAACGTACAGAGCGCCGTTGCCGTCGGGGATACCCTTTACGTGGCCGATACGCGTAACCCCCTCATGCAAGGGCTGATTAGTCCGCCACAGATCCACCTCTACGACCTGCGTACCGACAAGCGGGTCGGGTCTTTCGACCTTCCGCCCGGCACGACCGTCCCGAAGACCTACGTGAACGACTTGCGCATCGACCGGGCTCGAAACCAGGTCTACTTTACCGATTCCGGGGAGGGCGCGCTTATGGTATTGGACCTGTCCGACGGAAACAGCTGGCGGGTACTGGACGGCCATCCTTCCGTGCAGGCGACCCTCGATAGCCTGGTGATCGACGGTAAGCCGTGGCCCCGCAAGATCCCCTCCGACGGTATTGCCCTCGACGCGGACAACGATCGTCTGCTTTACCATGCCCTCTCCGGCTATACGCTTTACGCCATTCCACTTTCCCTGCTTGGTGATCCGGACGCAGAGGATCCGGGAGCGGCCGTGGAGACCGTCGCCACTACTCCCGCACCCGACGGATTGTGGCGGACCGGAGGCCGGACCATCATGGCCAATCTGGAAGCCGAGGCGGTAGTCAGCGTTACGGACGAGGGTACCGTCACCACCCTGGCCGAAGGCGACGCGATCGGCTGGGCGGATACCTTCAGCGAGTACGACGGATACCTGTACTTCACCAATTCAAAACTGCCCGAATCCGACTCCACGGTTGCCGGGATGACCTACCCGATCTGGCGGATCCGGCTCTGAGCCGTAGACATCGGATGTGGCAGGTCACTCCTTTAGCCTCGCAAATCAGATTATCAACCCGTTACGCCTTAGAGGAGAATATATATATGCCATTTTGGCCTAAAACCGCCTCCTGACACATCCGATGTTTACCCCACCCCCTACCTTCACCCCCATGAACAACCAAGGCAGCGTCATCTCCGATCACCGCGACAACTGGGTCCGGATCGTCTTCTCCCACCCCGCCCACAACAGCATGCCCGCCCACCTGCTGGCCGAGCTGGTCCAGCACATCGATGCCGCGGGGCGCAACGATGAGGTGAAGGTTATTCTGCTCCGGAGCGCGGGCGAGGAAACCTTCTGCGCCGGGGCCAACCTGGATGAGCTCCTGGCGATTCAGGATGAGGATGCCGGCCGGGAGTTTTTCATGGGCTTCGCCAACGTTATCCTGGCCATGCGCCGCTGCCCCAAGCCCATAGTCGTTGCCGTACAGGGTAAGGCCATCGGCGGCGGGGTAGGCATTGCCGCCGCCGCCGACTACTGCCTCGGCTGTCGGGCCGCCGAAGTGAAACTGAGCGAACTGGCCATCGCCATCGGCCCCTTCGTCATCCTGCCCGCGCTCATCCGCAAGATGGGAGTGGCCGCCGCCTCGGAACTGTGCCTCGATACCCAGTGGCACGACGCCAAGTGGGCGCGGGAGAAAGGCCTGTACCAAAAGGTCTACGACGGGCCGGAAGAACTTTACCGCTTCGCCCGGGTACTGGTTATTCGACTGGCCAGCCACAGTGGGGCCGCCGCTACGCGCCTCAAGCGTAGCCTATGGAGCGACACCGACGACTGGCCCCAGCTACTCGCCGAACGCGCCAGCGTCACCGGGCAACTGGTCCTGGAGCCGGATGCCAAAGCCGCACTAGCCAAGTTCAAAAAGAAGTAAACGCCCGCCGGGCAAAAGCAAATGCAGATGTCCAAGCCCCACGTCGTAGTCCTCTCCGGAGCCGGTGTCAGCGCCGAATCCGGCCTGCGCACCTTCCGCGACAGTAATGGCCTGTGGGAGGAACACCGGGTGGAAGACGTCGCTACCCCCGAAGCCTTTGCCCGTGACCCGGAATTGGTCATGCGATTTTATAACCTGCGCCGTGCTCAGTTGCTGGAGGCTACCCCTAATCCCGGTCACCGCCGCATCGCCAAATTGGAGAAGGATTACCGCGTCACCGTCATCACGCAGAACGTCGACGACCTCCACGAGCGCGGCGGCTCCACCAAAGTCCTTCACCTCCACGGAGAACTCACCAAGGTGCGGTCCGTACACCAGGAAGACGGTGAGATTCACTGGACAGGTGATCTCGCCATTGGGGACCTCAATGAAGAGGGCCACCAACTTCGTCCCCACATCGTCTGGTTCGGCGAAGCCGTCCCGATGATCGAGCGGGCCGTGGAGGAAATACAGACGGCCGATGCCGTGATTATCGTCGGCACTTCCATGCAGGTCTATCCGGCGGCGGGGCTCGTGGGCTTCGCCCCCGATACGGCACCGGTCATCTACATCGACCCCAGCCCGTCGGTGAGTTATGAGTTGCGCCGGCGCAAGGACCTGCACGTCGTGGAGATGGGCGGAAGCGAGGGTATGGTAGAGGCCGCACGCTTGTTGCAGGAGATATTGTAGTCGCATCCGACAGAAGGTTCTGGGGCGGCGGGGCGCGGGAAGAAGGCCTTTCCGGTAAATCGCAATACAGACAAGTACCAACTTCCATACTCTAGACGTTGGCATACCTTTACCGGTCCTTATGCGGTTACTCCCTACCCTGTTCACCTTCCTGTTCCTGTGCTGCGCCGCCCTTCACGCGCAGGTCGAAACCGCGACGGTTACCGGCAAGGTCACCGACCTCGTCACCGAAAGCCCGGTTGACTACGCCACCATCTACGTCCGTGGGGCGAGCAGCGCGGTCGAAAGCAGTGAAACGGGCCGCTACGTTGCCACCGTACCGGCGGGAGAATCCTTCGTGCTCGTCTTCAGCCGCATTGGTTACCGGGAGACGGCCGTGACCGTAGCGGAACTCCCCGCCGGTGCCCGCAAGCAGATCGACGTGGCCCTGGCCCCCGTGGAGAGTGACCTGGAAGTGATCGTACGCGAAAGCAAGGTGGAAGAGGGCGGTATGATCCGGGAAGATCCCGCCCAACTACGCCTCCTTCCCTCGGTGACCGGTAACCTGGAAAGCCTGCTGCCCAGCATCGCACTGGGTGTCAGCAGCGGGGCGGGCGGCGAACTAACCAGCCAGTACAACGTCCGCGGTGGCAACTACGACGAAAACCTGGTCTACGTCAACGACTTCGAGATCTACCGTCCCCAGCTCATCCGTCAGGGCCAACAGGAGGGCCTCACCTTCGCCAATCCGAAGCTGATGCGCAGCCTGAGCTTCAGTTCGGGCGGCTTCGAGGCACGTTACGGTGATAAGCTTTCCTCCGTGCTCGATATCAAGTACAAACGACCCGATAGCCTGCGCGCTTCATTGGAAGGCAGCCTCCTGGGGGCCTCCGCACACGTAGAAGGCAGCAAACAGCTCGGTCACACCAGCTACCAGCGCCTGCGGTATCTCGTCGGTGCCCGCTCTAAAACAACCAGCTATTTGCTCGGCTCCCTGGAAACGACCGGGGAATACCTACCCAACTTCTTCGACCTCCAGGCTTACGTGACGTACGATTTCAGCCGGACATTGCAGTTGGGCCTGCTGGGCAACTACAATCGGAGCATCTACAACTTCCGTCCGGATCAGCGGCAGACCGCCTTCGGAGGTTTCTTTCAAACCCTCGTATTGCAGGGACAATTTGACGGCGACCAACGCGACGATTTTGCCACCCAGATGGGGGGGCTGTCCCTGACCTTTATCCCCGAAAGGAGCGAGAACCCCCTGTTCCTGAAGTTTCTCACCTCTGCATTCCGAAGCAATGAGAACAATGCGATCAGTATCGCCGGTCGCTATGTACTCGGCGAACTGGACACGAACCTGGGCTCCGAAACCTTTGGCGAACTAACCAGCGTGGTCGGCAACGGCCTGCAGCAGGAATACGTCCGCAACCTGCTGGATATCCAGGTCTTTAACGCCGAACTGCGCGGCGGCCTCGAACTCAACGGCGGAGACGAAGAAACCACCCGCGCCCACTTCCTGCAG
>JBASAV010000807.1:0-4055 GCA_049650785.1 Lewinella sp.
GGTTACTTCTTCGATATTCCAGCGGTCTATCTCACCACTCATACGAAGTCCGTAGAGTTTTCTATCCGGACCAACGGTCAGCGAAGTATAGATTTGGCCGGTAGCTACGTTACCAACCCGCGTGAAGGAGACATCGTCCAGTGCACCACCGGCGCCGGTGTTATCCGCGGCGGTAGTGAAGACGGCTTCGTAACGTTCGAACGGCACCCCGGTGAGGTCCGTGACCCCATCGATCACGAAGCGGTAAGTCGTATTGGCTTCGAGGGGGATCTCTGGAGTCAGGTTGATGGCATCGCCACCTCCACTACCGTTGACGCTGGCGGGAATTACCGTATTATCGGAGAAGCGAATAAGCCTGACCGACTGCCGGTTGATGGAGTTATTGTCAATGCCGAAAATGCCGTTCTCCCCGTTGGGGAGATACAGCTCGTTAGCGGAAATAGACGTAGTAAGGGAGACATTATCCTCCCCATTGGCGGGAATACTACCGGTGATCCGAGGTATTCCACTCTTGTCACTGACACTCACGCTGATCCGAAGCTCGTCGGCGTCATAGCCGTCGGCTGTCGCGCTGACCGTAGTGGAATATTGTCCAATGGCAAGACCTGGCTTCACGGAGAACTGAAGTTCCCCAGCGGTAGTAGCCGCGGGAATATTCAGCCAGGATGAGCTGGATGGGCTACTCGATAAGGTAACGGTCGGATTGGTTCCGTCGTTCGTACGTAGGTCGACGGTAAAGGACCGTCCGGTCTGCGACTGGGCCAGGTCAAAACTGAACTGATCGGGCGACCAGATCAGACTGGGCGTGTAGTCTGCTACCTCGACGGTAAAGTCATCGAAGGAGAAGCTAATTGACTCGTTGATGGCAGCACTACGGTGGGTGGTGTAGATACCGGCAAACGTCAGGGCTGCGGTACCCGTATTGTTGTCGTGGTCGACGCCTTCCTGCAGAACGGCCGGCAGGTCGAGGGAGTTACCCCTGCTGCTAACAACCTGGACTTCGTTACCTCCATCGGTGGTGTAGTGAGCGGATACCCGGTTGAAAACGGGGTCTATCTCTAATCGGAGGCGGATAGACGTTTTGTTTGTCTGAAAACTGTTCGAGTAGATTTCCGAAGTAATCAGCGAGGATGGATCTGCGGGGTCCTGCGACTCCACGTAGAGATGGATGCGCTGGGAATTGTCCGTGAACTTCACCAAAGCAACCTGGATGAAATTATCCTCATCCAGGCCGTACCAGATGCCTGCCTGCTGATCAGCGTTTCCGGAACTACCGGCAAAATCGGGTTGGGCCAGATCCACGCTGACGCTGTGCACACTGCCGGGGGTTACAAAACCTACTCCGAGGCCGTTTACCTGATTGTTGCTGGTGGACGTGCCTACCGGGCGTCCGAAGCGGGTACCTTTCGTGCTCGTAACAACCAGACGACCGCCAACCACCTGCATCAATTCCTCCTCGAGACCGGGAACATCTTCGTTAGACGGTTCGGACGGAAACTGGTTGAAAGACGGTGCCTCAACCATAGTGAATCCGGTAAACGCACCATTGCGGTCGCGTAAACCTCCCGCATTACCATTAAAGGATAAATTCACGGGGAGGGGCTGGCCGATTTCGCCACAGTCCAGCGAACTGATAGGCGTACAGACAGCCTGGGGGGAGGGAGAAACCTCCGACGAACCACCGGGAGCGATGCCGCCAAAAAGTTGGGTTACAAGCAGAAACGGCAGGGCTACTGCTAAACGTAAAGTGTTGTTCATTCGTGTTGTTTTCGTACCGATCGAAGGGTAATCCTCGATACGGAGCAAAAAGTAGTGTCAATCGTGAAGGCCCTACGGGGGCTAAACTTGGAAGTATTCAATCAGATAATAGGCGACTAGGATCGCCCGAGTACAAAAGTTCCGTCTGATGGGTAGTGGGTGTGGGTGTTCAAAGTCGACTACAAAATATACGGCACAAAGATCATAAATGGATGCGTGCGATTTGGAATCCTTTCGGATTCCGGTGCTCAGCAAAGGTTTAAGTCGTCCAACAGACCCTTGCTTCTAAGGGGGTGTAAAGGTACTCAAAGCGAGGCAGGATTCTCTTGCACTATGCCCGACATATGGCGTAGTGTTACAGTAAATCCAAAGAATCGTATCAAGTCGAAGTAAATAGGGTAGATGCGCATTGATCCTTAAAAAAGGTCATGCGCGTTGAAAGCTATGCAAATATAACCCTTCCGGGGGATAAATGTGCGCTGGCTACTTATAAAGTTCTCAAAAGACCGATTCTTGGGTTAGGTTTCGATCGATGGCAGAAACTTCCCGAATGATGTGGTTGCAGGTTGGTGAGAATGATCATTATTTACCGGCCATCCTTAGGCCTGCGCTCCGCCGCCCCCTTCTCCTACCCAAGTTTAGTGATGGGGTTTTGCCACACCCATTCTTCCACCTATCTTTGCGTCGCGTAACCTTTAGTTGAGTGGGCAAGCGGATTTCTCCGTGGTCCTGCCGTTGATCGTGTACCTGCTTTTTAGCCAGTTGCTTTACCGATTTACACACTAGAACAATACATACATGGATCAATTCCCCGGCAAGGTAAACAAACAAGGTGCGCGCTTGGGCCGTTGTGGCGGTGAGAACTATCTATCCCGAAACCGTTACCGCACAACTAATCGGAATCCAAGCGTTCTCTATGTGCAAACCGTCGTTCACTTGTGTGGGCGTCATCTGCATCCGTTACTATCTACCCTTCTATACTCCCGATCAGCTGACATACAGGCAGCAAGCCTGTAGCAATTGATCGTGGTACGCCCTCGGCCCCAAACCTAAAGTCGGTTACTGCAAAGAAGCGGTATCGGCTAAATCCAAATGAACCAGGAACGACGCATCGTTCTCGTAAACCAATTAACCCCTCTTTCAACATATCTCGGTTGCTGCCGAACTTGTGTCGCCCCGACACATGGAGGCCGAAGGCGTGCGGGTATGAAAAGAGACCCTCCGCCGATAAAGTCCTTAATTTCGGCATCTAATTGCTACGCCAAGCCACAAATAGCCCCTATGAGATTGTTTCTACCCCTTTTGACACTGTGCATGATGGCCAGTTTGCCGAGTTGTGTCAGCTATCAAGAGTTGCGCAATTTTGAGGGCGTACCGGCAACCACTGACCGGCAAGAACCGATCGAGAACAACACCGAACTGGAGATCCAGCCCAAGGACCTTCTCCGGATCAATGTCGAGAGCGTGGACCCGGAAGCCGCACTCCCCTTCAACCAAGTCAGTCAGGCGAGTGGCAATGCCTCACAGGCTAGCCCGCTGAACATCCAGCTATTCCAGGGCTATTTAGTGGATGAAGATGGTTTTGTCGACCTACCGTTACTCGGTCGCATAGAAGCCGCCGGTCAGACTCTCGAATCCCTGCAGTTTTTGATACGCGGAAGGCTTCGGGAATACTTGCGCGACCCGGTCGTCAATGTCCGATTCCTTAACTTTAAAATTACGATCTTGGGTGAGGTTGGTCTTCCTGGTATCATCACCATGCCCAATTCGAGGGTGACTATCCTGGATGCGATAGGCATGGCGGGAGACCTTACCCCCTACGCGAACCGCGATAATATTCTCATCGTACGTGAGGATGAAGGCGTGCGCAGCTATCGTCGTATCAGCCTACAGGACGACGATATTTTCAATTCTGAATTTTACTACCTGAAGCAGAATGACGTTATATACGTTGATCCCATCCGCGCCAGAACCGCTACCGTATCCGATCCGGCACAGCGGCTTCTGGCTTACCTCGGCCCAATAATTTCGATTGCCACTTCTGTGGTCCTCACCCTGCTCATTCGCAACAATTAAGTAGGCCGCGGCTATCCACTAGACAACACTATGAAGAACATACCGGAAGACTTCGCCCCTCACAACTTCTCGCCCGGGAGCACCCAGCCCCGGCAGTTTGCCCCGGCGATCCAGTTGGACGTGGAGGCACTCCTCAACCGCATGGCGCGCAACTGGTACTGGTTTGTACTAGCCATTGCCGCCTGTCTGGCATTGGCCTGGTTGCATCTACGGTATACCAC
>JBASAV010000808.1:0-4154 GCA_049650785.1 Lewinella sp.
CCTTTACCTACTCCGGCCGGTTGTGCCCGGTCGATAACTCTCGCGCCTGGCTCAGAAAATGCTGGCTGGTGCTTACCCTCATTGCCTCTTTCTCCCTGGCGGGTTACGGGCAGGCACCCAGCCACGATCCGTCGACCATGGTGCGCAACAATGACGGCCGCTACTGGATCTTCACTACCGGCGACGGGGTCTGGGCGATGTCGTCCAGCAACCGGGAGTTTACCGACTGGCGACCGGAACCCACCCCCTTCGCCCCCGGCACCTACCCGGGTTGGATTAATAATTACGTTGACGGATTCCGCGGCTTCTTCTGGGCGCCCGACGTCATCAAGATTGGCGGCACGTATTTCCTCTACTACTCTGCAGCGGGCAACGGGGCACCGGCCGCCATCGGTGTGGCTACCGCCACCGATCTGCGCGGACCCTGGACGGACCGGGGGATGGTCGTCGCCGGCAACAACGCTATCGACCCTGCGATGTACATGGACAACGGGCGATTATGGATGAGCTGGGGCAACTGGCAATCCGGCATCGATATCACCGAGCTGAGTCCCACTACCGGCAAACGCATCAGCGGCATCACCGACATCGTTAACGGTCAGGTCGAGGGACCGGGACTTATTCGAAACGGCAACTACTACTATGTATTCTATCAGCGAGGACTATGCTGCCAGGGCTTAAGTAGCGGCTACACAATGATGGTGGCCCGCTCGACGAGCATCACCGGACCGTACACCGGCGAGCGGGTGTTTTTGGCAAACCGCAGCGGCAACCAACACGGCCCGGGCCACTTCGGCTACGGCGAAGACCGGCTGACCTATCACTACTACGCCGTCAATGAGAACGGAGCGGCCAAGCTGGCCGTAACTACGCTGGGCTGGCGTAACGGCTGGCCCGTAGCCGGCGTAACGGGTGGCTGGAGTACCGGCGGCGGCACCGTCTACCAACTCCGCAACCGCGGTACCGGGCTCTACCTGGATGGTTACGGCCGCACGACCAACGGTGACGCCGTTGCCCAGTACGCCAATACCACCCATCCGAACTCCCAGTGGACCTTCGTGGATGCCGGAGGCGGGTACACCCAGCTGCGCAACGTCGGTACCGGACTCTTCCTGGATGGTATGGGCCGTACTGCGAACGGTTCCGAGATCGGCCAGTGGGCGAACACTACCCATCCGAACTCTCAATGGTCGATCCAATCCTTCGATGGCATCTACCAACGGATACAAAACCGCGGTACCGGCCTGTATCTGGACGGCTATGGACGAACGACCAACGGAGAAGCCGTGGCCCAGTACGCCAACACCAGCCATCCGAACGCGCAGTGGCAATTGGTACCCGTTAACCAATCCGGTTTGGCCCGCACCACCGATTTGGCGGCCATACCTACCCTCGACCGGGTAGGATCGAGCGTAGGCCTGTTCCCTAATCCGGCAACGGATGTACTTAATCTAATCGCGGATCCCGAAGATCGACTGACCGCGATAAAGGTGTACAGCACCTCGGGTCAGCTAGTCCTACACAGAAAAGCAGACGACATCCGCCGGGTGGATGTAGCCGAGCTGGTGCCGGGCGTCTACCTGCTTGAGACACAAGCGCCCTCCGGCCAACAACGGCTACGGTTTGTAAAACAGTAATTTTCTTTATTCCAGTGATCGAGTACAGGCGGCTACGCGCTGCCTGTATATTTGACAGGGTCCGGATCAGTCGATCCGGGCCCTCCTTATTGGTGCAGGTACAAAGCTGTCTCCGACAGCGAAGTAAGATGCTGTCTCCGACAGCGGGAGTACAACGCAGCCTCCGGCTGCGCCACCGAAGTACGATGCTGTCTCCTGACAGCGCCAGTATAAAGCAGCCTCCGGCTGCGACAAAGCGCAGGAAAAACCTTCAAAAAAACCCATTCCATCTACCCTACCCAAAACAGCGCCTTCATCCACACACCAACTACGTACCTTCCATAAAAACTTACGCATGGGAGCCTGGGACACCGGCATCTTCGACGACGACACGGCCTACGAGTTCTTCGACGACATCGAGGATAACGCGAAAGCCTTCTTCACCCGTTCCTTCCACCGAGCCACTGCGGACGATTACCTGGAATACGATGACGGCATGGCAGCCCTGGTCTTTGCGGCCTACCTGGACAACTTACTCAACAGCACCACCTACGACAACGACAACGCAGGCGAAACCGACCTGACCAATGTGAACCGGTTCCGCGAGCTGTATTCCGGTCCGTCGCTAGCCGACCTGGCAGCGAATGCCATTAACGCGGTAGCGGCCGTGCGTAGCGGCAATTCGGAACTCCGGGAATTGTGGGAGGAGAATGAGGAGCTATATCTCCAGTGGCAGCAGAACCTAATCCAATTGCAGGATCGCCTGGCAAAGGCGGCGAAGGGATGAATTCGCAGAATTTCACCGTCCCGTCTACCTATACCTGCTCCCACTGCGGCGAAATACACGAAGGCTGGCCGGCTTTAGGTTTCCCCTACCCATCCTACCATTGTTTAAAGGAAGAAGAACGGGCTAGTCTCGCCGAGCTCAACGAGGATTTTTGTGTCATCACCTACCCCGACCAAACGGATCGTTTCATCCGGGTTGTACTACGCCAGCGGGTGCTGGATAGCTGCCAGGATCTCGAGTACGGCGTGTGGGTATCGCTGAGCGAAAAAAGCTTCAATAACTACCGGGATACTTACTACGAGGGCACCCCCGATCCGGGCTACTTTGGCTACCTAAACAGTTGGTTACCGGCTTATGCCAGTACGATCGGTCTGAAAACGGATGTGGTCACCCAACCGGGTCGTCAGCGGCCGATCATCGAGTTACACCAGTGGGAGTATGACCGGCACCCCTTTGCACGGGATTGGTTTGACGGGATCAGTTTGGCGGAGGCGGAGCGGCGGTTGGGGTAGGAGGCTGTCTGCGACGGCGCAGTACGATGCTGTCTCTGACAGCGACAGTACAAGGCAGCCTCCGGCTGCGCAAACCTCTTCTAATCCTGATTAGAAATCACCACTTAAATTTTGGTGATTAACCCGCTCCAAATTCAACTGGTACAACATAGACTATTCAATTTACACCAAGCATCCCTCGTCACCGGGACCCAAGTATCGAAAGTTGACTGATTTAGATCACTATGCTATTGCGTCGACAATTATTGGGGTAGTATCTGCCACCCTCTCAATATTTAATATTAAACGCTAGCCTCCGACCCTGATCGGAAGCGTGGCACACCAACCAAACAGGATAAGCGGGCACCGTCATTTACCATGACGCCCCCCCCAATAACAATTTAATTTATAATCCGGAGCAACCCCCAACTATTCTCCCGGCTGCTTTACCACGCGCATGGTTGCGACTTCCTCGTCGACGCGGAATTGGAAAAAAAGGACGCCGGCAGGTATGTTACTTAGGTCAAGTGATTGTCCGTTCTCCACCTGAGGGTAGACGTTATACAACCGTCCATCGGCACTAAAAATGCGTAGCGTAGGTCGCTTATCGGCTAGCCTCTCACCGTATTCAACCGTGACATTGTCTTGTGCGGGGTTGGGGAATAAACTGATTGTACCACCGGTTAGAATTTGGTTGGTGCTGGTCGTGGTACAACCGGCGGTCGTTTGAAAGACCAACGAATAAAGTTGCTGGCTCGACTGACTACTGTTTTGCGCGATTACCTGAATATAATATTGGCCGCTATCCTGCGCAATTAGGTAGACAGGGTCTCCGGGTTCTTCTTGTTGCAGAGTTACTTGAGCTTGATTGGGACCATATGCGTAAAGAGATATTCCGATATCCGGATTAAGATCACCAAAGTCGATTATGGTCGTATCTTCTGCTTCGGATGTTATGCTATAGAAATCTTGGTCGCTAATTGGATATATAGCTCCAAAAATTGTGTCGCAAAGTGTGAGTTGCTTGGCAGAAAGAAAGTTATCGTTGCATTCATAAACATCGGTGGTATCGAAGGTCAGGTTCACCGCATAGGTCTCTTCACTTGACACGCTTCCCAAATAGTGTTCAACGGTAAAGTAATAGGTTCCGGTATCACAAACCTTGTGGATCAACTGATTGGGTACGCCAGTGCTTCCCAGTTCTCTGGCAATCTGCTCCTGACGGGTGTCGAATAGTTTGATTTCTGGCCTGATGGCCGC
>JBASAV010000809.1:0-18208 GCA_049650785.1 Lewinella sp.
GAAATAGCTGTAAGCCACTGCTCAGTCATATCCTCAATGAGGGCAATACTTTTCTTCCCCGGGCGCATGGACCACTTTGGCTATATTGGCCGGCCAACTAATAAAGAGCATGCCTACTCAGCTTCCCCTTCAGATTACCAGTTTCGACGACTATCAAACTGCTTACGATCGTAGCGTACAGGACCCGGAAAGTTTCTGGGCGGAACAGGCCGAGACTTTTGACTGGCATCGCAAATGGGACGAGGTACTGGACTGGAACTTTTCCGATCCGGACGTGAATTGGTTCAAGGGGGGGCAGATGAATATTACCGAGAATTGCCTCGACCGTCACCTCGCGGAAAGGGGTGATCAGACGGCTATCCTCTACGAACCGAATGATCCCGAGGCGCCGGTGATACGATTGACTTACCAGGAACTCTACGGAGAAGTATGCAAGGTGGCCAATGCCCTGCGAGAATTAGGTATCGGTAAAGGAGACCGCGTCTGTTTCTATATGCCGATGGTGCCGGAACTGGCCGTTTCCGTCCTGGCCTGCGCCCGCATCGGGGCGATCCATTCCGTCGTCTTTGCGGGTTTCAGTGCTCAGGCCCTCGCCGACCGGGTGAACGACGCCGACTGCAAAATGATCATCTGTTCGGACTACAACAACCGGGGCAACAAAGTCATACCCGTCAAGGAAGTAGTTGACGAGGCCATGGCCCTGGGCTGCCCCAGCGTGGAAACGGTACTGGTGCACCGCAATACCGGCGGCGACATCAGCTGGGACGCCAGCTACGACCAGTGGTACCACGAGAGAGTAGAAAACCAACCGGAGGAATGCGCCGCGGAGGTGATGTCGGCCGAAGACGTCCTTTTCATCCTTTATACCTCCGGCAGTACGGGCAAGCCAAAGGGTGTAGTGCATACGTGTGGGGGATACATGGTATACACGGCCTTTAGTTTTGCTAACGTCTTTCAGT
The DNA here is from genome assembly GCA_049650785.1 of Lewinella sp. Lineage (GTDB taxonomy): Bacteria > Bacteroidota > Bacteroidia > Chitinophagales > Saprospiraceae > Neolewinella. Next base: position 960 of record JBASAV010000809.1, read on the forward strand.
ACAGCCCCGGCGATGTCTACTGGTGCACGGCGGATATCGGGTGGATAACCGGTCACAGCTATATTCTGTACGGCCCGCTGCTCTGCGGCGCGACTACGATGATGTTCGAGGGCGTTCCTACCTACCCCGACGCGGGTCGGTTCTGGCAGGTTTGCGCCAAACACCAGGTGAATCAGTTCTATACCGCTCCCACCGCGATCCGGGCACTGATGGCCAAGGGAGATCAGCACGTGGAGGGGCACGATCTGAGTGATCTCAAAGTGATCGGCTCGGTGGGCGAACCCATCAACGAAGAAGCCTGGGAGTGGTACCATGAAAAAATTGGGAAGGGACGCGTTCCGATCGTAGATACCTGGTGGCAGACCGAAACCGGCGGCATCATGATCTCCGGCCTGGGTGGACACAGCCCGCAGAAGGCCACCTTCGCCGGCTATCCGCTCCCCGGTGTACAAATGGCCCTGGTGAGTAAAAATAGCGGTGAAGAATTGACCGGCAACCCGGAAAGTGGCCTGCTTTGTATCAAGTTTCCCTGGCCGAGTATGCTACGCACTACCTGGGGCGACCACGAACGCTGCCGAAATACCTATTTCTCCACCGTACCGGGCATGTACTTTACCGGCGATGGCGCCCGGCGGGACGAAAACGGTATGTACCGCATCGTTGGCCGGGTGGACGACGTCATCAACGTAAGCGGTCACCGGATGGGTACCGCGGAGGTGGAGAACGCCATCGACGAGCATCCGCTAGTGGTGGAAACCGCCGTGGTCGGATATCCACACGAGATAAAGGGACAGGGAATTTATGCCTACGTCATTCTTGCCCCCGGCAAGCACGACGAGGAAAAACTGCGCAGTGAGATCGTCGACACCGTCCGTACTGAAATAGGGCCTATTGCCAAGCCCGATAAAATTCAGTTCGTGGAAGAGCTACCTAAAACCCGGTCGGGCAAGATCATGCGCCGGATACTCCGCAAGGTCGCGGCCGGCGAGACGGACAGTCTGGGCGATACGTCAACGCTGCTCAATCCCGAGGCGGTGGAAGCGGTCATCGAGGGGAAAGTGTAGCGCACCCCACTCGCGCCCCTGTCTCCGTTTACGAGCCTACCTCAGTCACTTCGGAATCCGGTACGTCACCCTGCGCAAGCTGGAGCATTGACGTGATGGATTCTTCCAGCAGCTTAGCGAGATACTGCGCACCTGATTTGGTGAGGTGGACCGTATCCTGGCTGATGAACCTTCCTTCCGGGGTAAAGACCAGTACATCACCGTCCTCGGTGGACACCAGCGACACGAGATCGATGTAGCGGTCGCCCCACTCCTCTTTGAGCATTTCGTTCTTGGGAAGAACGTTGGATTTCATGTGGGTACGGTAGGTGGTGAAGTCCGTTTGGTCCGTTATCCGGTTGTAGTGGATTCCGTTGCTGTATCCAAAATCCTTGGTGCCGAGCACCCAGGTATTGCTAAAGTCCACTTGCCCCCCGTTCGCTTGGTTGATGGATTCCAGAATAGAACTCTCCAGTTCGCCCTGAGCGGCGATCAGGATCACGTCTGCCGCCTGGAGGCGGGGCAGCGATTTGTCGGAACCGCTCACCTGCTCGAAAGTCGCGTAGCGTACTTCGATCTGATCGGCGTACTTGGATTCCAACAGAATGTTGGCTGCATCCCGGGCGAAACTGTTTCCTACCACGAGGATCTTGCTGTTAGTCGTCTCCGTGAATCCTTCTTTCAACTCCTGGATCCGCTCGTTGTAGGCGCTGTGAATATTCTGAGATTTACCCAAGGTGTTAAGGGGTCGGTTGTCATCCTTGTAGAGGGCAAGTGTCGGATAATCCCTGACCACGCCACCTATCGTGTAGACGTAAAAGGCCGTGCCGGTGCTTAGCAGGAACAAGCCCCCGGTCACGAGTAGCACCGTGCGTGTGGATATGCGCTTGCGGTCACGGAAGGTATTCTCGATGCCGTAGTAGGTCAGTGTACTAAGTCCGGCGGTGATCGCGCAAAGGAGGACCGCCCAGCCGGGGGTGATCTCTTCGAGGTAGGTGTAGCGGGCGTAAGCGAAAACCAGCTGATGCCACATGTAGAGGCTGTAGCTGATGGCACCGATAAACGTCATGACCGGGTTGGCTATGATCCAGGCGTAGGCCTTATCCGTGTCGAAGTACTGCTTACCGACAATGAGCAGCCCGAGGCTAAGCACGGTGGTGGCGAGGACACGCAGTTCGTTGGTTGGCAGAACGGGCAAAAACATGATGGCTGCCGTGGCGGCCAGTAAGCCGTAAAGCGTATACCGACCGAACTGGTAATTCGAGAACACGCTCTTCTGAAAGAAAATAGCCCCCAGGCCACCGGCTGCCAGTTCAAAAAAGCGGTACTGAATGAAGTAAAATTTGGCCGCCTCATTTTCCTGCACGAGAAAGGCACCCAGGGAGGCTACGGTCAAAAGTAGCAGGACGTACTTGATGTACTTCAGGCGTGGCCCACTGAGGAGGAAGAAGATAAAGGGATAGAGCAGATAAAACTGTTCCTCGATCCCCAAACTCCACGTATGCATCAACGGCTTGTAGTCATTTCGGACCGACCAGTAGTCCGACGACGTGAGGTACATCAGGATGTTATTTGCCGATACATTCGAGGCTACGGTAGACTGCGCCAGGTTTTCCAGATCGTCGGGCAACATCAGTACCAAGCCCAGAGCCAGGGCTATGATGGTGATGACCAACAAAAGGGGAATAATCCGCCGGATTCTTCGCTCGTAAAAGTCTACGATGGAGAACTTTCCGGCTTCGGATTTTCCGTAGACAATACTGGTGATGAGGTAACCGCTGATGACGAAGAAAACGTCTACTCCCAGGTATCCATTGGGCAGAAATCCGAGGTGAAAAAGAATTACCGCTACGACGGCTAGCGCGCGTAGTCCGTCAATATCAGTTCTATACTTCACAGGGGTGGTGGTTGTAGCTTAACCCGGCACGCCCGGTGGGACGTAATTCCAGGAAGGTCTTGTGTTGATCAGTTCGGTAAGTATTCTAGGTTATCCTGGAATACTACTGTAGTACGTAAGAAAAAATTATACAAGGCAACCATTTAACGGTTACTAATCTCGCGACCCACTCATCAGCGGGTATCGCATTACGTAATGTGTTGTTTTGGGTTTACCGACCGAGATAGCTTGGCATCGCGCTCGGATGCGAGTGTACACTTGATGATAAATGGAGGTAAGCGCAGCGATGCAAAAATTAACAATGTGGCCTGGCCGGCAAAGGCGCCCCAAAATTAGACACAATTGCGGTAAACGCAAATTATTCACAGAATATAGTCACGTGACAGGCTGGCTCGCCTGCCCCGGATTGTACCCGAGAACACCATCATCTACGTAAGGAGGTAATCAACGGTTCTCCTTATGATTTGGCGGAGCTACTGAGGAACGGGTAACGGTAATCGACCGGGGGTACGAAGTTTTCCTTGATCAGGCGAGGACTTATCCAGCGCTGTAGGTTAAAGGCACTTCCGGCTTTGTCGTTGGTACCGGACGCCCGCGCGCCACCAAAGGGTTGCTGACCTACCACGGCACCGGTCGGCTTGTCGTTGATGTAGAAATTACCGGCAGCGTTGCGTAAGCGCTTAGAAGCGGCTTCGATGACCTGCCGGTCCTTGGCGAATACAGCGCCGGTGAGGGCATACGGCGATGTCGTATCCACTAATTCGAGGGCTTTTTCCCAGTCGGCATCTTCGTACACGTAGATGGTCAGTACCGGTCCGAAAATTTCCTCTTCCATGGTGGTGGAGCGGGGATCGGTGGTGACCAACACGGTGGGCTCAATGAAGTAGCCTTCGCTCTTGTCGTATCCTCCCCCGGCGATGATCTCCACTGCATCGTCCGCTTTCGCACCGTCGAGGTAGCCGGCAATGCGGTCGAAGGCCCGCTCGTCAATTACGGCGTTGATGAAATTGCCAAAGTCTTCCACCGTACCCGACGACAGCGTTCCGATATCCGCGACCAATCGTTCCTTGATGGCCGGCCAGGTGCTGGCGGGCAGGTAGGCCCGGGATGCGGCGGAACACTTTTGTCCCTGATATTCAAAAGCACCGCGCAAAAGGGCGACGGCCACCTCATCCGCATCGGCGGAAGGGTGAGCGATCACGAAATCCTTTCCCCCGGTTTCGCCCACAATCCGCGGGTAAGTCTTGTAGCTACCGATGTTATTGCCGATCTCGCGCCACAGTTCCTGAAACACCTTGGTACTGCCGGTGAAGTGCAGTCCGGCGAAATCCGGGTGTTTGAAGACGATATTGCCTACTTCCGGTCCGTCGGTATAGATCAGGTTGATCACACCTCTGGGCAGTCCGGCAGCTTCGAAGAGTTCCATGATGACGACCGCCGAATAGATCTGGGTTTCGGCCGGCTTCCAGACTACCGTATTCCCGCACAGTGCCGGAGCCGCGGGAAGATTGGCGGCAATACTCGTAAAGTTGAAGGGGGTAATGGCGAGGACGAAGCCTTCCAGTGCCCGGTACTCCAACCGGTTCCATATACCGTCGGGAGAGTGCAGCGGCTGCTCCCGGTAAATTTCCTGGAGGAAGTAAGCGTTGAAACGGAAGAAGTCGCACATCTCCGCTACGCTGTCTATCTCGGCCTGGTAGGCATTCTTACTCTGTCCCAGCATGGTGGCGGCGTTCATCCGCGCCCGGAAGGGACCGGCCAGCAGGTCGGCCGCCCGTAAAAATATGGCGGCCCGCTGCTGCCAGGGCAGCGATTCCCAGCCGGCTTTGGCCGCGAGAGCCGCGTCAATCGCCTGGTGGACGTGCTCCGGTGTACCGCGGTAGAAATGGCCGAGCGTGAAGTTGCGTTCGTGGGGCGGGTGCACGCTTACTTTCTCTCCATCCAGGATACGTTCGCCATTGATTAAGGCGGGAAGATCCCGTTGCTTGGCTTTGGCTTCCTGTAGGGCCTGCTTGAGTTCTTTCCGCTCGGGACTACCGGGCGCGTAGGAAAGAACGGGCTCATTCGGTGGAACGGCGATGTTGAAGATGGCGTCGGACATGATGTGGTGGTCTATTGGCTAATCAGGCGGACCCCGCTTACGGGATCAAAATGTGCTTATAAATGGACTACTTCTTACGGGCGGGCGGATCCAGTGGATCGCGCTCCAGCGCAATTTGCAGTTCCCTGCGTTGTTTGTCCCGCAAACTTACAATAACGGTGCGGGAGCGGTAGCCCGGAGCGGAAACAACTAACCGGTAGGTACCCGGAGCGAGGTAGCGGTAGAAGTCACCCGTGATACGCTCGCTGTATACGGAAGACTGCATCTCATCGTGTCCGGGAATGGTGACGTGGGCCCGTAAAGGCAGTCCGGTCACCTGGTCGGTCACGATGCCGTGGATACCGTAGCGTGCCTCATCCAGATAGTTAAGCAAGGCGCCCCGCAGCGAAACCCACAGGTCCGGTAAATCCTTGGCGGGAAAGCGTTTGGCGTTCGTTATCTCCACCGTTGCTTCCCGCGTGCGGTGGTAATAGTTCATGTAGTCCTGCCGCGACCCGGAGATCGGGTACCAGTCGTGCCCGTTGGTCGTGCCGTTGGCGCGATCCTTAAAGTAATTGCCCAGGCGGCTGTCCCGCTGAGCGGTTTGGGCGAAGTCCCGGCTAACGCCCCGCCACCATTCGGTATCCGGATGCCGGTTGCGGAAGGTGTCCCAGGGGTAGTTGAAGAGTTCGGCGCCCCCGTGAAAATTGATCGCCAGGTCAAATCCGTGACTCTCGGCGGCCCGCATAAAGATTCGGGTTTCGGGTTGATGATCGTTTCCGTCAGGGTAGCGGCCGTCATCGGGATCGGGGTAATTGCGGTTGAGATCGATACCCTGGGCATTGCCACGCTGAGCGCCGGCCAGGGAACGGTTGCCGGCCCGAAATGCCCCGTCGGGGTTCGCTAAGGGATTGATGAACAGGGCTACGTCCGAGAGGAGGCCGCCTGCATCATCACGCAGGAGGGTTTCAGCGAGCTGGAGCAAAACCCAGTAGCCGGCCAGCTCGTCGCCGTGCATGGTTGCCGTACAGAGTACCTGGGGGCGGGCGCGGCTATGGCGCACGTCATCGGCGAGCTTAAGCACGAGGATCCGGCGGCCGGAAGGCAGGGTTCCCCAAATTTCGATGCGGCAGCGCTGAGGATGGCGGCGGGCCAGCTCGAACATGATGTCTTCGTAGACATCGTAACTGGGGTAAGCTTCCGGGGGCACGAGCGTAGTCGCGTTGCGGTCCAGCAGCATGGAGACACGCAGATCATCCTGGCCGAAGACGGGCAACAAGCTACCGAGGAGTAGAAACAACAGGACTGGGGTAATCCGCTTCACTGTGTAAAAGTACCCGATCCGGGGTGAAATTGTTGTGGGCGCCGCCCGAAAGGTCATTCGGGATGCCCACCGCGTCAGTAGGATAATGTATTCTGGTATGTAAACGGTAATACCTACCTTGATCGCGCACTTTGTACTCGCCTTATGCAGCTTACTTCCTTAGACTGGATCATTGTCTTCGCTTTCTTTGCCGTCAGTTTGGCCATCGGATTGTGGGCCAGCCGGGACTCGGGAAAATCCACGCAGGAGTTCTTCCTGTCGGGGCGGAATATGCCCTGGTGGTTGCTGGGGGTATCGATGGTGGCCACTACCTTCTCGGCCGATACGCCCAACCTGGTCACCGACATCGTCCGGAAGCAAGGGGTAGCCGGTAACTGGGCCTGGTGGGCCTTTCTGTTGACGGGGATGCTAACAGTATTTGTTTACGCCCGCCTGTGGCGACGGTCCGGCGTGATGACCGATCTGGAGTTCTACGAATTACGCTACGCCGGTGGGCCCGCCCGCTTCTTACGACAGTTCCGCGCGATCTACCTGGGGGTATTTTTCAACGTCATGATCATGGCCACCGTTTGCCTGGCCGGCATCAAGATCGCGGGCGTCCTTCTGGATATCGATCCGGTCACTACGGTCGTCCTCGTTTCGGTGGTGACGGTCATCTATTCGGCAATGGGCGGTCTAAAGGGCGTCATCCTGACCGACTTCGTTCAGTTCACCTTTGCCATGATCGGAGCGGTCTGGGCGGCCTACGTGGTGGTCAACCTGCCGGAGGTGGGTGGTCTGGACGCTTTGTTCTCCAACGCCGAGGTCAGCGAACGACTGGACTTGATTCCGTCCTTCGACAATCCGGAGGTCTACGTCCCGCTATTCGTGGTACCCATAGCCGTACAGTGGTGGAGCGTCTGGTATCCCGGTGCCGAACCGGGTGGAGGCGGCTACGTAGCCCAACGCATGTTGGCGGCCAAAAACGAGGACCACGCCGTGGGCGCTACCCTACTCTTCAATGCCTTTCACTATGCCCTGCGCCCGTGGCCGTGGATCCTGATTGCCCTGGCATCCATCATTGTCTTCCCCGACCTGGAGAGCATCGCTACGGCCTTTCCCAACGTTTCGCCAAGCGTCATTGACGACGACCTGGCTTACCCGGCCATGCTAAGTTACCTGCCCACCGGCTTGCTCGGCCTTGTCATTGCCTCCCTGATCGCGGCCCTGATGTCTACCCTCTCGACCCACCTCAACTGGGGTTCCAGTTATGTCGTCCACGACTGGTACCACCGGTTCGTAGAGCCGGACGCGAGTGAAGATCGGCTGGTCCTGATCGGCCGGCTCAGTACCGTGCTGCTGATGGTGCTGGCCGCCACGCTGGCGTTGGCCCTTTCCAATGCCCTGCAGGCCTTTTCAATTTTGCTACAGATCGGAGCAGGTACCGGATTGATTTTCATCCTTCGGTGGTTCTGGTGGCGGATCAACGCCTACACCGAGATCGCGGGCATGTTCATCTCCTTCGCGGTGGCCTTACTGCTGGAGTTTGCCTGGGTGCCGATGGGCCTGCCCGAGCTAGCGGGTCACCAGCGGTTGTTACTCGGCATTGCCATCACCACCGTCGGATGGGTGACGGTTACTTTTACTACCCGACCCACCGATATGGCTACCCTCGCCAACTTCTATGCGACTACCCGGCCCGGCGGACCCGGCTGGCGCCCCGTGGTGAGCCAGCTTCCCGAACGCACCGACACGCAGGCGGACGGACAATTACCCCTCCGGATACTGGCCATGCTTATCGGTGCCATCACCGTTTATTCCGTGCTGTTTGCAACGGGCTTCTACCTCTACGGACGAACCGCGGCAACGTTGATCGCGGGGGGTGTTGCAGCGGCAGGCATCTTTCTCCTGTTGCTTATTTGGGGTAAACTTCGACAATAACCGTAGGCACCTCAGGCAATTCCTGTTGGTCACAGACGTTATCTGCTCCATTAACCTAACTACCTCATGCCCGCTATTGACCAGATCTTTGACCAAACCCAACCGCTACAGTCCCAGCTAACCGGTCACCGGTTATACGGGAAGCTTAAGGATATCGACGACATCCGCGTGTTCATGGAACGGCATGTCTTCGCCGTCTGGGACTTCATGTCGTTACTGAAAGCACTGCAAAATGAACTGACCTGCACCAGCCTCCCGTGGAAACCAGTGAAGAATCCCCGCACGGCCCGGTTCATCAACGAAATCGTGTTGGGCGAAGAAACCGACGTAGACCGAAATGGTGTGGCCGCCAGCCACTACGAGCTATATCTGGAGGCCATGGAGGAAGTCGGAGCCAGTAGTCAGGAAATTGAACGGTTACTCGCCCAGATCAACGATCTGGATACGGCACGGGCGGCACTGCAGCGCGCTGACATCGGAGAAGGAATCAAGCGCTTTGTGGACTACACTTTCCAGCTTATCTCGGAAGGAAAAACCCACAAGATTGCCGCAGCCTTCACCTTCGGTCGGGAAAGTCTGATTCCCGAGCTATTCATCGAAATCCTGAACCAATCAGCGGAGGATAAATCCCGCTTCCCGCGCCTGGTGTATTACCTGGAACGGCACATCGAAGTAGACGGAGACGAGCACGGCCCACTCTCCGAGGCAATGGTGACCGAACTCTGTGGAACCGACGAACAGAAGTGGGCCGAGGCCCGGGACGTTGCCCAGGAAGCCTTGCGGCGCCGGATCGGGCTGTGGGATGAGATTGCGGACACGCTGGAGGCTGCTCCCGCCATGAATGCATAGGCTCCCGTAGCTTGCAGTTCACCGGGTTCGGAAGTCATCTATCCAGATTTAATTCTTTCCAGTCCATATCATCGGGCACTTCCGCCCGGAAATGCGATATAAAAACGACCGTAGTATCCGGCCCGAGTACACTGGATAGTAGCACCCGTGCACGCTCAATCGTTCTACTATCGAGGCTCTGGAAGGGTTCGTCCAGTAGCAGCAGCGGAGGAGCCTTTACGAGGGCACGGCATAGCAATACCAGCCGCTGGGTACCACTCGAAAGATGCGGGAACAAACGACCGCTTTCTGTACCAAGATCAAAATACTCGAACAGGCTATTTACCATCTCTTCCTGAGCGGAGGTATAGCTTTTGGCTAGGGTAAAGGTGTCGGAGTAGCCCGTCAACACCACTTCACGGGCCGTGATTCGTTCGCGGAAGTAGGTATGGAGCTCCGGCGAGGTGAAGCCGATCCGACGCTTAATATCCCATATGCTGCCGCCACGCCCCCGGCGCTTTCCGAAAAGGGATATATCGTTCGCGTAGGCCAACGGGTTGTCCGCGTAAACCAAGCTGAGCAGGGTCGATTTCCCCGATCCATTCGAGCCGCTGACCACCCACTTATCCCCCCGCTGCACACGCCAGTCGAGGGAATCCAGTACCGGTCGTTCGCCGTACTGAATAGTAACATCCCGGAAGCGGATCAGCTCCTCCCCCATCTCGAAGCGGGGGCGGTTCGCCCAATGGGCTGCGATTTGCCTCAGTGCAACTGCGTTTATTGCCGGGGGCACCGGGCCGGCGGTAAATTGATCGTGCCTACCCTGCCAGGAACTGCCGTCTAGGTGCAGATGCAAGCGGTGGGTGATCGAATCCGGTACGGTGTCTAGATGACCACACAGAATCAGGTTCAGGTCCAGAGAAGCGACCAGTTTATCCAGCAGTCGGTTGAGGATTTCTCGGCTTTGCAAGTCGAGGCCTACGTAGGGATTGTCAATGATCAAAACCCGGGGCCGCCGAAGCAACTCCCGTGCCAGCAATACCTTCCGCGTCTGTCCGCTCGACAACTTGATTTGTTCCCGGCCTAACAACTCGCCGATACCGAATAGGCTGATGAGCTGCTCGTGCTCATCCAGCGTGAAGGCACCTGCCTCTAAATATTGCCGGACGGCCGGGTGACCGGATGCATCGAAGGCGTTATAGCGCTGCTGGTAATAATGAACGTTGGTGGGGTTACGGGCCAGTCGGGAATGGTCGGCAAAGGTCACCAGTCGTAGTGCGGAATGCCGCTCCTCGTAGGAGAGCGCTTGATCCAGAAAGGGGTAGGTGAGCTTACCCGCAGAGAGCCGACGTAAGCCCGCCAAAGTTTCGGCGAGCAGCGTTTTACCGGTGGCCCGCTCCCCGGTAATTATCCAGTGCTGGCCGCGCTGGATACGCCAGGTCAGGGGTTGCCGGTTGCCGTGCAGAACGACCGCGTCTTGGAGCGCAATGAGGTCCGTCGCCGATTGCCCGTTCGCCACGCTTAGCGTTCTTCGGCGGCCATGCGCAGGTACACGCCGTTGCTCCAGCCGAAGCCATCCTGCACGGGGTACTCCCCTCCCCCGGCTTCGAGGGTGATATCCTCAACGTTGTACTTCTCGACCATCTTATCGACGTTCTCGTAGACGCGCTCGTTGTTATCCATCCACCGGCTACGGACGTCGGACGCCAGGTCTTCGTATTCGTATCGTTGCAGGCCGGCGTAGGCCATCCACTGTAGCGGGGGCCAACCGTTGGGCGCATCCCATTGCTGTCCGGTTTCCCGCAGGCTGGTGCGTAACCCACCAGGAGCCAGGAATTTTTCCTCCAGCGTACGGGCTACCGCGGCGGCATTATCGTCCGAGGCCACGCCTACGAACAGCGGATAGATACCGGCCAATGTGAGATATCCGGTGAAGGCGCCGTCGGTCCAATTCCGGTCCTCGTACCACTCGCTTTCCGGATTCCACAAATACTCCCCAATGGCGGTCCGGCGGCGCTCGGCACGCCGTTCCCAGGCTTCCCGTTCGGGGATAAATTCCGAATGCTCGGCGATGGTGTGCTCCAGGTGGTAGAGCAAAGCATTCAGGTCCGGGGGCAGGATATCGGTAGTAATGATGGAGGATAAATTTTCTCCGTCGGCAAACCAGCGGGCGCTGAAGTCCCAGCCGGATTCGGCGGCGGAGCGCAGGTGACGGGCAACGTCCTGGGCATCGCGTCCACTCTCCTCAATGGTCATCACGTCCTCGCGGTAACTTTCGGCCCGCGGACGGTCACCGGCGTCGTAGTAGCGGTTGAGGTAGGTACTGTCGGCCATCCAGACCACGTGGTTCACGGCCCGATTGCCCTGACTGACTTCCTCCACCCCATCCATCCAGAAGGCATGCTCGGCCTTGAGTTGATCCATAAATTCGGCGTAGACGCGGTCCCCCTCAATGGAGGCCAGTAGCGTCACCATATGCGAAAAGAAGGGCGGCTGCGAGCGGGTAAGGTAGTACGTCCGGTTGCCGTTGGGGATGAAGCCGATCTCGTCGATCAGGAAGGCGAAGTTTTCGACCATATCCCGTACCAGGCTCTCTTCACCGGCGGTGGCCAGCCCGAGCAGGGTGAAGTAGCTGTCCCAGTAGTACACCTCCCGGAACCGGCCTCCGGGGACGATGTAGTCTTCGGGGAGTACGATCAGACTTCCCGCGCTGCCCTCATCACTCTCGGCTTCCCGGGTGAGGACCGGCCAAAGGGCATTGATGTGCTCGCTGATGTTGCGTGATCCTTCGCTGGTGAAGCCGCTTTCCGGGCTGGCGGGTGGGTCGAAATTAGCTGCTACAAAGGTGCGCAGATCAAACTCGGTTGCCCCCTTTTCCGCCGTATAATCGGCCATGATGTTCCCGACACTGCTGCGCGGCACCATATCGACGAAGGTCTTACCATCGTCGAAGATCTGTTGCATCTGTACCTCCCGGAACAACTCGCCAAACAGTTCGTCGGGTGCCTGGAGGCGCTCATCTGACAGGGTATCGCGGACTATTTCGACCGTTTGCGGCCCGGAAGATTGCGGGTCGGCGTTGCAGGTAAAAAGGAAGAAGCAGCAGAAACTGGCGAGGGATAATTGGCGCATAGCGGGAGATGTAGGGTGGCGTAAGCTAAGTTGTTTCGGGTAACTGGGTGGGTTGAGGCTTGGCTTTGCTTTGCCTGGCCGCTCGCTTCGCCTACGGCTCGGCGTTGGTAACTCACCGTAGATGGCGCGGATGGGGCGCCGAGCCCGGCGCAGATGTGCCAGCCTGCTGAATTCCGCAGATTGGCGTGAGTGACGTCACGGTACGGCCCCGGTGCATTGGTACAGACACCTACACCGGTGCGATCGGTAGGCCTACCCCGGGAAGCATGCGGATTACCTGAAATCCAAGGTCGAGGCGTTGCACGCCGAGAGATTTGCGCCTGCGGCTCCGTGTTGGTTGCTCGCCGCGGATGACGCGGATGACGCGGATGGGACGCAGAGCCCGGCGCAGATTTGCCCGCATACTGAAGTTCGCAGATTGACGTGACTGACGTCACGGTACGGACCCGGGTGATTGGTACGGTAACTTTGGATACCAACTATCAATAATCCGCACGGGCGAATTACGTAAAAGCCAAGGTCGAGGCGTTGCACACCGAGAATAATTAGGTTCGGTTTAACTCGGCTGACCCGCTCAACGGGGAGTGCTTCTCGCCTTCCCCTCACCCCATCGACGTCCTTCACGGTTCCACCAAAACACAGAAGTAAGCTACCTTCGCTCCATGCCCAGTTATACCGCCGACTACGTCTACCCTATTAGTTCCGAGCCCATCAAAAATGGTATCGTCACGTTAGATGATGATGGTCGCGTAACCTCCGTCACGGCACCGAATGATCATTCTCCTGCGCTTTCGCCGCAAAAATTAAAGGGCGTACTGATACCCGGTTTCGTCAACGCGCACTGCCACCTTGAATTGAGCCACCTCCAGGGAAAAAGTGCTACCGGTAAGACCCTCCTACCCTTCCTGGTGGATGTGGTCACGCTACGGGAAACCGATCAGGAGGTCATCGATGCCGCGATTCGGGAGCAGGACCGGTTGATGTGGGAGGGCGGCATCCAGGCCGTCGGCGACATCTGCAACAAAGCGGATACCGCGGCCACGAAGCGGGAAAGCCCGATCCGGTACTACAGTTTCGTGGAGATGTTTGACTTCCTCCAGGAGGAGCGGGCGGAGGCAAGCTACGAGATGTACCTGCCGGCCTACGAGCAACAACCCGAACCCAAGAGTGCGGTGCCCCACGCCCCGTACACGGTCAGCGAAGCGCTTTACCAAAAAATCAATGCGCTGAATACCGGTGGCGAGACCGTGAGTATCCACAATCAGGAAACCGCGGCGGAGGACGAACTTTTCGAGACGGGCGAGGGACCGTTTCGGGCATTCTTCGAAGGCTTCGGCAGTACGCTAGAAGCATTCAAAGCGCCGGGTACCCCATCGCTCTACCACGCGATTCAGCACATGGACCCGGCCAAGCGGACACTCTTCGTGCACAATACCCTCACCAGCCGGGAGGCCATTCTCGCCGCCCAGGCGTGGGGAAAGGACGGCGTGTACTGGGTGACTTGCCCCAACGCCAATTTATACATCGAAAACCGCCTGCCGCGCTACGATCGGTTTCTGGATGCCGGGGCTAAGGTCTGCGTGGGCACGGACAGTCTAACCTCTAACTGGCAGCTAAGTATCGTGGAGGAACTCAAGACAATTGCCCGCTATCAGAGCATGGTACCCTTCGCTTCCCTCCTCCGGTGGGCCACGCTGAACGGAGCCGAAGCCCTGCAATTTCAGGCCGACCTGGGTAGCTTAGAGTCCGGCAAACGGCCCGGCCTGGTGAATTTGACCGGGCTTTCCGGAGACGGACCCGAAGATTTTGCTTTCACCGGGCAGACCACGGCCCGCCGGATCGTTTGAGGGGAATGCCGTCCACACAACCCCCGTGTGTAGGTGGGTGTCTTTACGGCATGGATAAGTTATTTCTCTTGTTGGTCTGCTCGATGGTGACGGCCCTGCCAGCTCAGACCCCCATGGCGGCCCAGGAAGCCGAGCCCGTACAGAGCTACGAAAACGAGCGGCGCTGGGAACAGATCGACGACCTGGAGGGTCGGTTCCAGATCCTTTCCCCCGGACCGCTGGAGCACAAGGAGGACACGCTAACTACGGCCCTCGGAGAACAGGTTTTTCACACCTACTTCTTCAAGGTCCCCGACCTGCAACGGGCGGAAAATCTCATCTATGTACTCAGTTATGTCGACTATCCCGACGGAGCCCTCCACCAGGATAGTACCGACCTAGTGGCCGAACTGCTACAATCCACGGAGGAATCGGCCGCGGAAGCCCTGCGCGGGGAGGTCATCTACGCTTCCGAAAGGGAGGTTTTGGGAAATCCCGGTCGGCTGTGGCGGATCGATTATAAGGACGGTGAAGCAAGTGCGCGAACGCTGGCCTTCGTGATCGGGGAACGCTACTACGAACTCAAGACCTTTTCGCTTACGGGTCGCGGGCTCGGGGATGCCTCCGACAAATTCTTCCGCAGTTTTGCTTACCTGCCGGGTCAGGAGGCGCAGCGGTAAGCCCACCGAACCGGATCCCAGACCAGACGTTCCACCGCAAAAAGCAATTGTATGGACATCAATCTGAAGGGACAGACCGCCATCGTTACCGGATCGAGTACCGGACTGGGCCAGGCCTGCGCGATCGGACTCGGTCGCGAAGGAATGAACGTGGTGGTGAACTACCACAGCAGCGACAAAGAAGCCAGGGAAACCGCGGCAGAGATCGAACGGGTGGGCGGCAAGGCCATCATCGTCCAGGCGGACGTTAGTGACGAGGGCGACGTAGCCAAACTGTTTGAGGAGTGTGATAAAGCCTTCGGCCACCTGGATCTATTGGTTGCGAACGCGGGGCTCCAGGCCGACGCCGCCTTTACGGAGATGACGCTGGAGCAGTGGAATACCGTGATCGATGTGGACCTGACGGGTCAGTTTCTCTGTTGCCGACAGGCCGCGCGTATCTTCCGCAAGCAGGGCGTGCACGAGCACGGACGGTCCGCCGGAAAGATCATTTGCATGAGCAGCGTGCACGATGAGATTGCCTGGTCGGGACACGTCAACTACGCCGCGGCCAAGGGGGGCGTCAAAATGATGATGGAAAGTATGGCCCAGGAACTGGCCTCCGATAAGATCCGTATCAACAGTATTTCCCCGGGTGCCATCCGCACCGATATCAATAAAGCGGCCTGGAACACCGAGGAAGCGATGGACGACCTGCTCAAGCTCATCCCCTACGGCCGCATCGGCGAGGCGGATGACGTAGCCAATCTGTGTGCTTTCCTGGCCAGCGACGTGAGCGACTACATCACCGGCGCGACGATTTATATCGATGGCGGCATGATGCTCTATCCCGGCTTTCGGTACGGCGGGTAACCGTAGAGCAGCAGGAAAAAGGTAAACATCGATACGCCGACGGAACTCTCCAGCGTATTCTCCACGAGACAGCTGAGCACGAACATGGTCCAGACGGCCAGAAACAGCGGATCACGCCAGCGGCCCGCCCCGAATCCGATCGCCACCAAGCATCCCACGGTGAGCAGGAATCCGACAACCCCTCCGCCAGCCAAGGCCGTTACAAATTGATTGTGGGGCCGCTTAGCCGGTGTATCCGGAAAGCGCTCCGCATATTCCCGATCCATGACGGCGCGCAAATTCCCCGGCCCTACCCCGAGCAGGGCGTGGTGCGTCCATACGTCCCAGCCAATCCGGATACTGGTCCACCTCCCCTCATCGGAGTACTCCAGATCATCCTGTGCGGGGTCGCGATGGAGGAGCTCGTACCGCATGTAATTCATCTTCGTGGTAAAGGAGGGCAGGACGAGGTAGGCGGCTACCGGCAGTAGCAACATGCCGATAGTTCCTCCCAGCAACAGCCGGTACCGACGCTGCCGCAGCGACCAGCCACCCGCCACCAGTAGCCAGCCGACGTAGGCCACGGCCAGTCCCGAGCGGACCGCCAGTATATGCAGTCCCACGAACAAGGCAATGCCGAGCCACAACAGCGCCCTGCTGCGATAGCGAAACCACGCATCTAATCCAGTAACGGAGGCCACGGCCACCAGCAGGCTAAAGCGAATGTGGTTGCCCCGGGGCACCGGCATGGCCTGGCCCCGGTAGATCATGCCGTTGATCTCCTTGAAGTGCAGCGTATAATAGATCAGGACACCGACGAGGACCGCCGTCACGAATCCTAGCAAAAGGGGACGTCCCTTCCGCATTTCCGAACCATCCGGGCGTGATTCGTACCAGAAGGGGATCCCCACCCATGCGATCGGTAGGATCAGCAACGGAAGCTTAACCCGCAACCGCTCCAGGTAGTACCCCCAGTCAAAAGTTTGCGGCGCCAGAAAGATCAAGTACAAATACAGCCCCGCGAGCCCCCAGAAAAGCGAACTCCGGACGAAGCCCGGGAAGTAGGTCCGCCAGACGGGATTGAGTCCGCGATCGAAGCCGAGTACGGCCACCACGCCGGTAACGATGATGCTGATGGAGAGCAAAACGGGCGAAAGCACCATCCCCACGACCATGCCCGGCACGCTCAAACCAAGCAACCACCTGCGGGTATCGGCTTCAGAAATTCGCATACCGGCCAAGATACCCTGGGTCGGCACATCGTGGCTATCTTCGCGCCAAAGCAAGCGAAATCATGGACGTATTCGAGCGCGTAACGGAGCTGATCGACGAGATAGCGGCCGCCCAGGCCGGCACCCCGGAGGAGGTAGAAGCCTTTCGTATCCGCTACCTCGGCAGCAAGAATATCCTTAAGCCGCTGATGGGCGAGATGCGCAATATCCCCAACGAGCGCAAACGCGACTTCGGCCAGCTGGTGAACCAAGCCAAGCAAACGGCCCAGGATAAGTACGACCAATTACAGGCAGCCCGCACACAACAGGAGGCCGCCCAGGCCGGAACGGACCTCGACCTGACGGCCCCCGGTGAGCCGCTCCCCCTGGGTAGCCGCCACCCGATCGCTCTGACGATGCGGCGTATCGTATCCATCTTCGAACGCATCGGATTTGCCGTGGCGGAAGGACCCGAAG
>JBASAV010000810.1:0-12757 GCA_049650785.1 Lewinella sp.
ACCCACAGAAGTTGGTCTTTGCAAACACCCTCAGAGAAGATTATGGCGAAGCTGATGGATTGCTATAAAAACCGAAAGCGCGCCGGCTTCACGAAACTGGTATAATCCAATTCGATTTGGGTCTCTAATCTGCTCCTACCGACTTACCACTAGTGCTCACTCTTGACCAAACCCCCATTACGTCACTTACCCCTCGATCGCGATGTCTTCATCTCCCCCGTCGCCCTCATCCCTTTCCTCCCGGGAGTTGGGCGAGTGCCCCAGCAGCGCCATGATCACGGATAGGGTCCCCAGCCGGCCCAGCACCATGAGGATCATCAGCAAGATCTTGCCGCCCGTGTCGACCTGCGTCGTCGTTCCCAGGGATAGCCCCACCGTACCCAGGGCGGATACAACTTCAAAAATGGGGGCGAGGGAGGCATCCGGAGTACGCACCAAAAGGGAAAACCCAAAAAGGACTACCAGCAGCAGGTTAGCGACGAGCAACGCCATGGCCAGGTGAATCCGCTTGCGGGGGAGTTTTGCCGCCAGCAGTACAATGTCCTTCTTCCGGCGTACCACGGCCACTACGTAGGCCAGGGCAGTTGCGGCGGTCGTGTTTTTGATGCCACCGCCGGTTCCCGATGGCGAGGCGCCGATGAACATAAATATCGTGAGCAGCAAAGCGCTTGCCGGACTAAGCTTATCGATCGGTACCGTACTAAAGCCCGTGGTCGATACCGTACTGATGGCCTGAAAAGCTCCGGCCAGTAGTCCCAGATCCTGTTCCCCTCCCGTGTGAAAGAAGGGATCGTAGAACATCAGTGTAGCCGTCACCCCTAGGAGACTCACGATCATCACCAGACTGATTGCCCGGGTAGACACACTTAGTCGTGCGGTATGACCGCGAACTCGGTCGAATACGTCCACGAAGAACAAAAAACCAAACGATCCCGCCAGACTCAGTGCCATGACCATCAGGTTGACGGTAACGTCTTCGGTAAAGCCGTGCAGGCTGCTATCGAAGAGGTGCAGGCCCGCCGTACAGAACGAACTGACCGCTATGAATATCCCCTTCCACACCGGTAGCGCTTCTCCGGCGGCGGCAAAGGCCAGCGACAGGACCACGCTCCCCAGCGCCTCACAGGCCAGGGTAAACCAGAGTAACTTGATCAGAAAGCTTCGGTGGTCGGAACCCTGCGGGACCGTATAGTCGTTGTCAACCATCTTTTCCTCTTCCTCATCGTCGCTTGACTTTAGCCCATAATTGCTCTCCAGCAACAGGTAGCCGGCGAGCGACATATAACCCAGGCCGCCAACTTGCATAAGCAGCAAAATGACTATCTCGCCGAAGAGGTTGTAGGTGTCGGCCACGTTCAGGGTGGTCAGTCCGGTAGTGGTCAGCGCGGAGGCCGCGGTGAAACAGTGATCAGCCAGATCCAAGTGTCCGGAACCGCATACGTCGAGGTTAAGAATACCACAACCCAGCAGTAGCAACAGCACGTAGCCAAGCAGTAATTTCTGCAACGGAGTCAGCTTGGATAGAATGCCGGTCATCAGTCGCTGAAAGAAAGAGTAGCCGCTTTTGGTTTTGAGATGGTTCATTTTTCCGACCCGAACCACCTAACAAGACTTTTCCAAAACAATACCGCTCATGCGCTATTAGGCGGATAATCAACCTAATAGCAAAATGGACCAACTCGGTAACGCGAATTTTGAAAACTACATCGCGCTGCGCGACGGGATATCCGAGATGGCCTATCAAATGGTGGCGCACTGCCTGACACTCGGGTACGCCGTCATGCTGGCTGCCCTGTTTTACTTCGTCGTCACGACGAAGTATGTCTCCCCTAAATTCCGCATCTCTTCCGTTCTCTCCGGGGTGGTGATGGTTTCGGCCTTTCTGCTGCTCTACGTTCAGTCCCAAAACTGGAACAACACCTTCAATTTCGATCTCGATAGCGGTATGTACGTCTTGGCTACGGGCGATGATCTGTTCAACAACGGCTATCGCTACCTCAATTGGCTGATCGACGTGCCCATGTTATTGTTCCAGATCCTGTTCGTGGTATCCCTCACGAAGAGCAGTTTCTCGAGCATCCGTAATCAGTTCTGGTTCTCCGGCGCGCTGATGATCATTACCGGCTACATCGGTCAGTATTACGAAGTGACCAATCTGACCGCTTTCCTCGTCTGGGGGGCTATATCTACCGTCTTTTTCGTGCACGTTCTCTGGGTCATGAATAAGGTCATCAAGGAGGGCAAGGAAGGCTTATCGGAGCCGGCCCGAAAGGTGCTCAGCAATATTTGGATCGTCTTTTTGGTATCCTGGTTTCTCTACCCCGGCGCCTACCTGATGCCCCATTTGCTCGGCATCGAAGGCGGTTTCTTCAATGAAACCGGTATCGTGGCCCGGCAAATGACCTACACCGTAGCGGACATTGTCTCCAAAGTGATCTACGGCATTCTGCTCACCCAACTAGCCCAGATCCTCAGCCGCGAACAGGGCTACGACTATTCGGCTTTACACCGGTAATGACCTGGCAATCCTCGGGCGGCTCGCTCGCCTGGGCTATACGTATACTGACCGTACTAGCTGCTATCTTCTTCCCGCAGACCGGTAGCCTGGGCATAGCTATGGTCCTGCTGGCCCTCGGCATCCCCCACGGAGCGGCCGATCACCTGATCTTCCGTAGCCGGCAAGTGGCCGACTCGACTTTCTCCACGGCGGGTTTCATGGCCTACTATGTGGGCATTATCGCCACGTACAGCCTTATCTGGTGGTGGTATCCTGCCGTTGCCCTCTTGTTGTTCCTGGCGGTTTCCGTTTACCACTTCGGCCAACCCCACGGGGGCAATTTGGCGGACCGTACGCTTTGGGGCACCTTCGCCCTCGGATTTCCAGTGCTCTACCACTTTCCGCAGGCCGAACCGATCATCCGTGGTATGCTTGGCTACGGAGTGGATTTGCCCGTACAGTGGATGTATGGTGTACCGATCTTCCTAGTGGCTGCCAACGTATCCTTCGCTTTGCTCAACCGACAATGGGTCAGGCTGCTGGACGTCGTACTGTTGGTTGCCGTCTATCTCAGCACCGACCTGCTCCTCGGATTTGCCGTTTTCTTCCTGCTTTGGCATTCGTTGCCGGCACTGATCGAACAGTGGCATTACCTGACTCGCCACCGGCTCACCGGGGGGTGGTCGAACTACTTATTGCAGTTGCTTCCCCTTACGGCGGGCGCTTTCCTGTCGATGGGCGTAGCGTACGTCATGCTACACGAACGTGGCCCACAGACGCCCGATCTGAGTTACCTGTTTATTATGATCAGCCTGATCACGTTACCCCATGCCTTCTTGGTAGACCGGATATATCGATCCTGAAGTCAGCTCACCGCGTGTGGATACGAATCGTTAATAGCTACCATTTTACGGGCTCCCCGTCTTTAAAGAATCCACCCGTCGGACCGTCGTCGGGTAGGAGCGCCGCCCACACGATACTGCCCGCTCCTTCTTCCGGGCTGCGGGTCGCCTTCTCTCCACCCATGTCGGTACGCGCCCAACCGGGACAGACTGCGTTGACGAGGATCTGGTCGTCCGCCATGTCCGCGGCCATTTTGACGGTGAGCATATTGAGACCGGCCTTGGTGATGGCGTAGGCCGGGGTGCCGGGCCACGATTCGACAAAACTGCCACTGGAGCTGGATACATTCACGATGCGTCCTCCCCCACCCTTGCGGATCAGCGGATAGAGCGCCTTGCTTAACCGCCAGGGTCCCAGCGTATTCACCTCGAAGGCTTCCTTAACGATGCCGAAGTCGGCGGTCAGTGTGTCCTGGTAGGTATCGTAATGGATACCGGCATTATTGACCAGCACATCCATGGTGCCGTACTGCTCCTTTATGTACTGGGTGAATTCATGGATGCTCTGTCCGTCGGCCACGTCCAGTTGGTGGTAGCGAACGTCCAGCCGCTGGTCCTGAAAGGCCTGGGCGACATCCTTGCCGCTCTCGGTCCGGCTGGTCAGAATGACCCGCATGCCTTTCTGCGCGAGCTGCCGGACCACTTCTTTACCGAGGCCTCTATTGGCTCCGCTTACTACTGCAATCTTCATGCGCGACAAGGTAATAGCTACGAACAAAAGTCACTCTCCACTCGTAAGGAAGCTACTAAACAACTTAACCATGAAACGTACAGCAACCGCCGTATGGCAAGGAACCGTCAAGGAAGGATCCGGCCACCTCACCACCAAAAGCACCGTACTGGAGCATACTTCTTATTCCTACAAGAGCCGCTTTGAAAACGGTAAAGGGACGAATCCCGAAGAACTGATCGCAGCGGCCCACGCCGGCTGTTTCACGATGGCCCTGAGTGCCAAGCTGACGGAGGCCGGATACACCGCCACGGAACTGACCACCGATTGCGCGGTCGACTTCCAGGATCAGACGATCGTCGAGAGTCACCTGACCACCAAAGCCAAAGTAGACGGCATCGAAAAGGATGAATTCGATAAGATCATCAATGACGCCAAGGTCAACTGCCCCATCTCGAAGGTGCTCGACACCAATATCACGTTAGAGTATACCCTAGGGTAGTCGCTACCGTTAATCTTACCATGCAGAAAGCCCCCCGCCGAAGTTCGGCGAGGGGCTTTTACATGTTCCGGTGAGTTAGGCCGGACGCTATAACAGTAAATTATGGGAGTAGGCTAACAAGCAAAGTATAGTATTTTACTTGTTCCCACTTATAAAGGTCGGTCCGTGTGCATTTTGTTCGGAACTCCAGCCATCTATAGTCCCAGAGCACCCCGGGCTAGTCCCTCCAGCGCATCGCTGATGGTGCTTAGTTGGGGCAGATCACCGTCTACGTCGTGGCGATCGGCCAGGAAGAAAGGATCATTGTAGGCGATCGTCACCTCTCCGGCGGCACTTTCGTAAACCAGCATCTTTTGCGGTAGATCGATACCGATGCTCTGCTCTTCCAGTAGCAGCGGTGTCCCAAGATTCGGATTACCAAACACGATGAGCCGGATGGGCGGCAATTCCATATTTACCGAAGCCGCGTTGGCCTGGTGGTCCAGTTCGGCTACGATCGTAAGCGCGGAATTACCCGCGATAGCAGACCGCAAGTTCATATAGACGGAATCGACGCTGCCGGCCGCTGAATAGGATGTTACACCTTCGTTGAGCTCAATTTCATTCGCACTCTCGCCCGTTTCCACACCATCTCCGCCGGCACTCGTGGCTAAGTTCCGCAGGGCAGTACCGATCTGTCCGAGCGTAGCAGCACTGCCGAGGCCGTGACGATTCGCTAGGTATTCAGGGGTATTATATGCCACAATTACATCATCGTCATCTTCCAGATAAACGAGCATCTTTTGCGGCAGGTCCAGTCCCGCTTGCGGATTGACCTGCATTAGCGGCGTACCTAAAGCCGGATTTCCGAACATGACCACCCGTGTGGCACGCAGGCTGGCCCCCGTGGTCGAAGCGTTCCGCGCATGGTCCACTTCCGCGACGATGGAGATATTTGGGTTAGCCGTGAGGGAAGTAACTAAGCTATCGTAGATCTCGTTGAGACCGCCGTCTTCCGCCTCTACCCAGTTCAGTCCGGGTACGTCATCGGGCTCGTTGCGGTTGAGGATCTCGACAAAGTCATCGTCGTCCTGGCAGCCCAGAAAGGTGAAAAGCAAAGGGAAGAGTAAGAGTGATCGCAGGATCATGGTAGCTTGATTTGGTTTTCTCTTATATGTACCGCGACCTTATATGTGTTCGTATTCCCGCCGACGGAGCGGCAAACAAAAAAAGCGGGCAGCGAGATTGACCCCTCGCTACCCGCTACAAAGCTAAAACGGTGTGAATACTCAGGCTGGGGCACCTGGCCCACCAGCTTCAGTAGAAAACGGATATAATAGACGTATTGAACTGAGACAAAAAACGGTTAGTCGACATTGTCGTGCAGGAAGGAGTTGTTGCGGCGCAACGGCACTTTCTCATCGTCGGTGATGCTCCAGCGGCTCATCTCCTCCTGTTCGCCGGGCTTGTTGGCGTCCAGCTGTACGTTCCGGCGGAGGTAGGCGGGCTGGTTTTCCAGCTCATTGACCACCTTCGGATTACTCAGCTTGGGTAGCTCGGTCCGCTGGCGTAGGGCCTCCCGACGCTCGCGGTCGCGCAATTCCATTTCCTGGCGCTGCGCTTCCCGGCGGGCATCTTCTTCTTCCTGCAGGTAGTTGCTGGCGAAGCTGCCACTGTCGCGGCGACGGGCCTTGAGGCGGGCCTTTGCTTCTTCCATATCTTCGAACTCGAAGGTCTTGGTCTGGTCGGGCTTGCCGTAGCTGACGGAATCATCTTCACTGGTGATGTCCTCCAGGGAAGCACGACGCTCCTTCTTCCGATCTTCATCGAGGTGAACGAACTGGCGCTCGGGAGCGACGCCGCGGTTGACAGACTTCTTATCGCCAAAACCGGTAGCAATCACGGTCACACTGACCTTGTCACCCAGACTTTCGTCAAAGCAGTTACCCCAGATCAGGTCCGTGCCGTAGCCGGCTTCTTCCTGGACGAATTCAGTGATCTCGAAGATCTCATCCATGGTGACCTCGCGAGTACCGCTGGTGATGTTGAGCAGGATGTGATTGGCACCCCGGATGTCGTTGTCTTCCAGCAGCGGGCTGTGCAGAGCCTGATCGACGGCTACGCGGGCGCGGTCGTCTCCGTCCGCACTGGCCGTACCCATGATGGCGACGCCGCTGTCGCGCATAACGGTATTAACGTCTTCGAAGTCAACGTTGACGTAACCCGCTACGGTGATGATCTCGGCGATACCCTTGGCCGCAGTGGTCAGGATGTTGTCCGCCTTCGAGAAGGCTTCACTCAGGTTGAGATTACCGTGGATCTGCCGCAGCTTGTCGTTGGAAATCACAATCAGGGTGTCGACGTTATCCTTCAGCTCCTGGAGGCCGTCCATACCGTTGTTGGCGCGGCGGCGTCCTTCGAAGGTGAAGGGTAAGGTCACGATACCGACGGTCAGGATGTTCATTTCCCGGGCGGTACGCGCAATGATGGGCGCGGCTCCGGTTCCGGTACCACCGCCCATACCGGCGGTGACGAAGAGCATCCGGCAGTTGTTATCGAGGTACTTACGTACTTCCTCGATGCTCTCTTCGCAGGCCAGTTTGCCTACGTTGGGCTTGGAACCCGCTCCGCGTCCCTCCGTGAGGGCGGGGCCGAGCTGGATCTTAGTCGGCACGTTGCTGAGCTCCATGGCCTGGTGGTCGGTATTACAGATGGCGAAGTCTACGCCAACGATACCTTGGTTGTACATGTGATTGACCGCGTTGCTGCCGCCGCCGCCGACGCCGATCACTTTGATGATGGGAGATTCTCCCTGTGGAAAGTCGATTGTCATGATTATATGTTGATCTCGTGCTGCCCTTCCGCTTACTTGGGTGGTCTTGTGCTGCCGAGTGACTTTTGAATGGTTGGTTAGAATATTGGGGTTGGGGTTAGAAGTCGCGGTCGGGCTCGGCCTCGAACCATTCCTTGGTGCGCTTGAAGACGTTGTCGAACCAAGTGGGACCGTTAGCCTCCTCCTTGATCTGTTCTTCCAGCTCCAGTTCGGTGACCGGCTCCTCCTTCTTCGGCTTGGCCACCACCACGCGACCCGCGTCGATGTCGGCAAACCCCTGCAACAGCAGGCCTACCCCCGTGGCGTAAATAGGGCTGGTCAGCTTCTCGGTGTACCCGTGTGCCAGGTGCTCGACCGGCGATCCGATACGGGCGCTCAGGCCGGTGTGTAACTCGGTCAGCTTGTCGAAGTCCCGCAGGAGCGCGCCACCACCGGTAAGGACGATCCCTCCGATGAGTTGGCTACCGTCGAAACCGGCCCGGCGAATCTCCCACAGGACGTGGTCGAGGATTTCCTCGGCACGCGCCTGAATGATGAGTGCCAGGTTCTTTTCGCTGATTTCTTTGGGCTCGCGACCGCGAAGTCCCGGAATGACGATCACCCGGTTTTCGTACACCTCGCTGGCCAGAGCCGAACCGTAGTTCACCTTCAGCTTCTCGGCGTGCTGCTCCATGACCGTGCAGCCCGACTTGATGTCTTTCGTAATTACGTGACCGCCGAAGGGAATAACGGCTGTATGGCGAATGATCCCCTCCTGAAAGATCGTGATGTCGGTGGTACCCCCGCCGATGTCAACCAGGGCCACGCCGGCGTGCTTCTCGTCGTCGTACAGTACCGAAGCGGCACTGGCGATGGGCTCCAGCGTCACGTTGGCCATGTGCATGCCCGCGCGTTCCACGCACCGGTTGATGTTATTGCTCGCTGTGATCTGGCCGGTAATGATATGAAAGTTAGCCTCCAGCTTGGAGCCGGACATACCGATCGGATCCACGATCCCTTGCTCGTTATCGACGGTATACTCCTGAGGAATAACGTGCAGAATCTTGTCACCCGGAGGCAGGACCAGCTTGTGCATATCGCCGATCAGCCGGTCGATGTCGCGCTGTCCGATCTCCGAATGGGAGTTGTCGCGCATCAGCATCCCGCGGTGTTGCAGCGATTTGATGTGCTGACCGGCGATACCGACGTGGACGGTATCGAAGGTCTCGCCGCAGGCCTGTTCGGCGAGGCGGCGGGCTTCCGAGATAGCCCGGACGGTCTTCTCGATATTCGAGACGACGCCGCGCATTACCCCTTCGGACTCCACCTTGCCCGTGCCGAGTATCTCTACCCGACCGTGCTCGTCGCGCCTACCCACGAGGGCGCAAACTTTGGTGGTGCCGATGTCCAGGGCGGCTATAGTGTGTTTTTGAGTGGTATCAGTCATTATATCCTATAGTTTAGCGAAAAATGAAGGCGGTGGTCAGGGTCATTAGCCACCGCCCGGTAATGTTTGAATTAGGCTTTTTTGGCGACGACCTGGTCAGCGTATCGCAGGTCGAAGCTCCGGTACTTCCGCCAACCCTCGTACGGAAGTCCTTCGCGGTAAAATATCTTGAGCCGCTCCAGTCGAGCGGGGGTCAGTTCTTGGTCATAGCGTCCCAGATAGACCACCTGGTCGCCCACCTTCGGCGCTAGCACGAACTCGCCGGTGTCGTTGATGTCGATCTGCTCGATCAAGGCAGCCAGGAAGGGATCTTGCCGGAATAGTTCTCCCAGGGCTATGAGATGGCTGATCTGGTGATCGGGTTTCTCGCGGTAGTCTTCCGACCAGGGCACGACATTGCCCGTCACCACCGGAACGCGTACGGTGTAGTTCTCGCTCAGGGGCAATCGTACGCCCTCGCGGTCGATGTAGTAGTTCTGCCCGTTGTCCGCGATTACTCGCAGCAGCGGTACCCGTTGCCGTACGGTGATATTCAGCACGAGATCGGCATCGACGTAGGCCTGGGCATCACCCACGAAAGCCTGGCTTTCCAGTACCTCCTCTACCCGCTCGACGTCTACGTCGGAAAGCTTCAGCTGATCGAGTGCCTTTGTAAAGCTGGCGGAGAGCAGCTCCATCAGCTCGTCCGGCTCCACCAGGTTGGCGCCGTCTTCCAGGGGGATCACCTCGGGCCGGATGGCCGCGATGTGGGCCGACTCCCGTTCCGAAATAGCACTGATGGCCAAAACCCCTACGGCCAGGGCAATGAAGATCCAGCCATAGGTACGGATACCGATGAAGATCCCGGCGAAGAAGCGGGCAATTTTGCCGCCTAGTTGCTTATTGGCCATGTCTGCCTGTTTTGCGGTGCTGGGCGACCACGCGGGTGACCAGGGCATCAATGTCCCCGGCGCCGAGTAACAGCAGTACGCCGTCCTTAAGTTCCGCGGTCGCCTCCAGCATCTGTGTCTCGCTGAGTAGGCGCCGCTTTTCGTTCTTCATCATGCCGTACACCAGCTGGCTGGTCACCCCCGGAATGGGTTCTTCCCGCGCCGGGTAAATGGGGATGATGATCGCCTCGTCCAGCAAATCCAGCGCCCGGGCGAATCCGGCGGCGAAATCCTGCGTACGGCTATACAGGTGCGGTTGGAATACGCCCCGGATGGTCCGGTTCGGGTACAGTTCGCGGGCCGCCGATATGGCCGCCTGTAGTTCGGTCGGATGGTGGGCGTAATCATCGATGATCACCAGCCGGCCATTCTTCAGTACGGTTTCGAAGCGCCGGGCGATGCCGTGAAAGTTGGCCAATCCCTGCCGGAGATCCTCCTGGTCGCCCCCCGCCAGCCTAGTGACCGCGCAGGCGGCCACGGCATTCTCTACGTTGTGCCGACCGGGCAGGGCCGTGCGCAGATCCTGGATAAGGTGACCGTCCGGCTCGCGCAGGTCGAAGTGGAAGGCCCCGTCTTCGACCCGGATATTGTGAGCACAGAAGTCTCCGGTTCCGATACCGAAGGTCGATATCATTACATTCTCTATGTCAGCGAAGTGTTCCGCCACGTCATACCGCACGATCAGTTGTCCGCCGGCTTTGACTCGCTTGGCGTAGGCGCGGAAGCCCGTTTCCAGCATCTGCCCGTGGTCACCGTAGATATCCAGGTGGTCCGGATCGGTGGAGAGGATGACGGCGATCTCCGGCGTCAGGCGCAGGAAGCTGCGGTCGTATTCGTCGGCCTCCACCACGACCCAGTCGCTTTCGCCGTGGACGTAGTTGCCGTCGAAGTCCCGCGCAATGCCCCCAAGGAAAGCGGAGGGGTCCAGACCGGCAGTTGCCATCAGGTAGGTCGTGATGGTGGTCGTGGTCGTCTTCCCGTGTGTACCGGCTACGCCGACACACCGCATCTCGCGGCTGATGAGCCCGAGTACTTCGGAACGCTTCATCAGGTGGTAGCCCCCCTGCTGCACCTTCACCAGTTCGGGAAAATCTTTGGGAATAGCCGGTGTATACACGACCAGCAGATCGTCACCGGGGGCGGGCAAATCTTCCGCCCGGTCGGTATAGTGGATGGCCATACCCTCCTTCTCGAGTTTCCGTGTCAGGACGGTGGACGTCTTATCGTAACCCGACACTTTTATACCCCGGCTACGGAAGTAGCGGGCCACGGCTGACATACCAATGCCACCGATGCCGATGAAGTATACGTGCTCGACGTCAGACAGCTGCATGGATGTCGCTTTTTGCTGGTTGTGATGCAATGAGTTGAAGGACCTCGTCCGCGATTCGCTTGACCGCGCCGGGTTTGGCCTGTTCCCGCGCTGCGGCGCCCAACTGCTTCCGCCGCTCCGGATTGTCGATCAATTCCAGGGCGGTCGGCACTAGCTTTTCGTTTACTTCCCCATCGGCGACGAGTAACGCGGCGTCCCGCTGGGTGAGCGCCTCGGCGTTGCGCGTCTGATGGTCTTCGGCTACCCACGGGGAGGGCACGAGGATGGCGGGTTTGCCCAGGTATTCGATCTCGGCAATGGTCGTCGATCCGGCGCGACCAATGACCACCGTGGCCCGCGCGTAGGCCTCGTCCATTTTGTCGAGGAAGGCCGTGATGGTCACGTTCGGTAGCTTGGCCGTGTCGCAATCCCGGAAGTTCTCCAGGTAGTTCTTTCCGCACTGCCATACCCACTGTACCTCGGGGCGTGCGGCGATTTTTTCGGTCGAGGCAGCCATGGCCTCGTTGAGGGAGCGTGCACCGCCGGATCCGCCCATAAGCAGGACGGTGGTCGATTCGTCGGCCTCCATTTGGCGCGCCCGTTCGAGCAGTTGTTCCCGCACCGGATTGCCGGTGACGACCAGCTTTTGGCTAGGGAAGAACTTAGCCATCCCGGGAAAGGCCACGCAGATCTTATCCACCTTGCTGCCCAGCCATTTGTTGGCCAGACCGGCGAAGGCATTCGGCTCCTGGATGAGCGTCGGGATACCGCGCTGGGCCGCCGCGTAGAGCACCGGACCACCGGCGTAGCCACCGGTACCGATGACGGCATCCGGGCGGAACTCCTGAAGAATCTGGCGGCTGCGGAACAGGCTACTCAGCACCTTGATGGGGAAGCTCAGATTATCCAGGGTTAGCCGCCGTTGCAGGCCGCTGATCCACAGTCCTTCGATGCGGTAACCCGCGGCGGGGACCTTTTCCATTTCCATTTTCCCCTTCGCGCCTACGAACAGGAATTCGCTATCCGGCCGTAAACGACGGAGCTCGTCGGCGATGGCAATCGCCGGGAAGATGTGGCCGCCGGTTCCGCCGCCACTCACGATAAATCGCAGGGGTCGATCAGGTTGCATCGGCGTTCACGGCTTCTATGTATTTCGATACGGACATCAGAATGCCTAGCGCAATACAGGTAAATAATAGGCTGGTACCGCCCATGCTCACCAGGGGGAGCGTAAGGCCGGTTACCGGTAACAAGTCCAGGTTGACGGCGATGTTCAGGAAGGCCTGCAACAAGAGGCTCAATCCGATCCCGAAAGCCACCATGGCCCCGAAAGCTTTACTACTTCGCGTCACCAACCGGATGACCCGAAAAAACAAGAGCAGGTAGATGGCGACCAGCAAGGTGCCGCCCACCGCGCCGTACTCCTCGACGATTATGCTGTAGATAAAGTCCGACTGGGCGCTGTAGAGCGTGTGGCGCTGCGTGGAGTTACCCGGCCCAACGCCAATGACGCCGCCGTTGGCAATGGCAATCATCGCGCCGGTGATCTGCCGGCGATCGTCCACCTTCGCCGCGGCGGGGTTGAAGTAGGTCTCGATCCGCTTCTCCCAGGTGGCCGCCCGGGGAACGAGCTGGGGATACTTAGACCCCACCATCACGAGCATACTGAATACACTTATCCCCAGCAGGATCAGCATGAGGATGTAC
>JBASAV010000811.1:0-9503 GCA_049650785.1 Lewinella sp.
CCCTTCGCGTTCGTCGTCCATGGGGCTGATAAGGGGCTCCTCCAACTGACCGATCACCTTACTCGGGTCATCGAGATCGAGTAACATCGCTCCCAGGCAGTAGCGCCGCATCGGGCCCACGCCGTGGGTGATCACCAACCAACCTTTTTCCGTTTCGAGGGGAGCTCCGCAGTTGCCAACCTGATATAACTGCCAGGGGAATTTTGGCTCGGTGAGCTTGACCGCATCGTCCCAGACCTGCAGGCGATCGCTGCTGATGATATAATTGTTGATCCCATCGATGCGGCAGAGGACGTAATACTTACCGTTGATCTTACGCGGGAAAATCGCGTGGTTTTTGTTGATTGCGGCATCGCCGTACACGGGCCGGATGGTGAAGCTGTAAAAATCTTCCGTTTCGATGATCATCGGGCGGATCTGCTTGCCATTGTAGGCCGTATAGGTGCCGTAGTAGATGGTGCTCCCGTCGTCGTTGACAAACTGAAGAAAGCGAGCGTCTTCCATCCCCTTCATTTCGAAGTCAATCATTGGGTAGAGTACCCGTTCGCTGATATCGGTATCGAGGCTGAAGTGCAATTCATAGTAACGGTCGGCTACCGTCATCAGGTGGTTGAGCTGATCTCGATCGGCGCTATCTACCTCATACTCGTTCCACAGGTGCCAGTACCGCTCGTAGAGCTCACGGTGGTTGAAGTTATCCGGCAGACCATCGATCAGGCGCTCGTACATCGCCTCGTCCACTTCCTCGTTGGCATGGCAGCGCTCGTAAAAGTTATTCTTGGTATACTGGGAGTAGTGGATGCGTTCGGCGAGCCCGACGAAGGGGTTGGTCGGCTCGGCCAGGGGGTTATTCTCCTTATCGAGAATGATATTGCGGAAAACGATGGAGGAGGTGTGACCTTCGCCAACGGCCCGCATACTCATTACAATGCGCATCTGCCCTTCCTGGAGACCGGTCTGATCTAGCGCCGGTACCACCGAGGGGTTGAAAAAAGCGGCCGATTCGATACTGTACTCGTGCGTAAAATACGCTCCGATGAGCGCTTGTTTTTCCTCGCTGAGCTGCAACACTTTTTCCCGCTGCTCGGGCACCCGGTCCAGCGCCGCGTTCAGGTGGCGTCGATAGATACCGATGGTGTTGCGGTGGCGGCGGGCAAAATCCCGCAGCGTACGCATCAGGGTGTCGTGGGTTTCTTGATCGTCAAGGTCGATGATCCGGTCGATGAGTTGGTAGGCGCGATCCTTGCCGGCCCAGAAGAAACGGCCGATTACCCGACTCGAGTCGCCGTACAGGCGAAGGGGCTTACGCTCAATAGGTAGTTGCATATACTTTTTTATAACGGGTCGCGAAACTACAATAGGGATCGCGGTCCTGGGCGTCAAACGGCGGGGTTAGGGAATCTATTCTGTATGGCTTCCAGATCGTACATTATCTCTTCCGTTAGCTCCAGATTGATGCTATCAATATTTTCCTCAAGTTGCTTCAGGCTGGTAGCGCCGATGATGTTGCTCTGGGTGAAGGAACGATCCGTTACAAAGGCCAGCGCCATTTGACTCATGGTGAGGCCGTGCTTTTCTGCCACTTCCGCGTAGGACCGGGTAGCGGCCAGTGCATTATCCCCGTTGTACCGGGTGTAGTGGGTGAATTGATTGAGCCGGCTGGAGGGTTCGTCGGTACCGCGCAGGTACTTCCCCGATAGCCGCCCCATAGCCAAAGGAGAGTAGGGGAAGCCGGCAACTCGCTCGCGCAGGCATACTTCAGCTAACCCGACCTCAAAGCCGCGGGCTAAGAGGCTATAGGGATTCTGGACGCTCACCGGGCGCGGGAGATCGTTGACCACCGCCAGGTGAAGGGCCCGCATCAGCCCCCAGGCGGTTTCATTGCTCATGCCCCATTCCCGGATCAGGCCCTCGCGTCGCAATTGTTGGAGATCACGCATGACCGTAATAAAATCATCCTCCCATTCATCCAATTCCTGGACGCCCCTGACGCCGAAGAAATTGGCCCTCCGCTCGGGCCAGTGCAGCTGGTAAAGGTCGATGTAATCCGTTTGTAGTCGTTCCAGACTGCGTTCAACGGCCTCGCGTAGCTGGCCTTCCGCGTAGCCCATATTGGGCCGGATATGGTCGGCCATCCCGCCGGGGCCGGCAATTTTGGTGGCCAGGTAAAAGTCTTCCCGCCGCTTTCGGGCCCGGACCCACGTTCCAATTATGCGTTCCGTACTCCCCTGGGTTTCGGCGCGGGGCGGCACCGAGTACATCTCTGCCGTGTCGATGAGGTTGATCCCCCGCTCCAGGGCGTAGTCCAACTGCCGGTGGCCCTCCTCCTCCGAATTCTGTTGCCCGAAAGTCATGGTGCCGAGCGCGATCTTCGATACCTGCCATCCGGTGGTGCCGAATGCGTTGTAGCGCATGGCGCCGTTGAAGTTTTTAATCTCCATGTCGGTGTAACGTGTGGGCCGTCCAAAGTTCAGTTCGGCTGATCAAGCCTCGTCCTTCTTCCCGGTTGCCAGGGAAAAACTATAGAGGTAGGGCGCTTTGTGGGCCTTACCGTGCCGCAGTTTCTCGCGCCGCTGGAGGTGACCGGATGCCAGCATTTTTCGTTGAAAGCTGGAGCGTGGCAGGTCTTCCCCCAGGATCGCTTCGTAAACGCATTGTAGTTCCTTCATCGTGAACTGGTCGGGTAGCAAGTTCTTTCCCACCAGGTTAGCCTCCAGGTTATCCCGCAGCACCGACAAGGCTCGATTTACGATGGTGGCATGGTCGAACAGGAGAGGGGGAAGGTGGTCTATGTCGTACCAACCGATCGAATCCGACAGTGCGTCGGGCCGTAATTCTACCGTGGCATAGTTGATCAGCGCGTAGTAGGCGATAGAAACAAAACGGTCGAGCATCCATCCGAACTCCTCCGTAGAATACCCGCTAGCCTCAATAATGGTCCGCATCGCCTCCCGGTCGTGTCGCTCCAGGCTACCAAAAGTATGGAACTGCCGTAGATAAATATCGTCCAAACCGGTGCGCTCGTGTAGCCCCCGGCGTACGGCGAGATCCAGGGGTTCATCCGTGCGCACGAATCCGCCGGGCAGAGCAAACCAAGTGGTCCGGTGGTACTCCATGAGCAAGATCTTCAGCTTTCCACCCGTGAATCCAAAGATTACCGAATCGTAGGCGATGTGAGGCAGGTAAGTAGGTGTCGCATCGGTTGCCATAGGGGAAGAAGGTAGCAAATTGATTGCGAAGATCGCTCAATTAAGGGAAAGATATGTATTATTGTCTCACCGTGAGACAATGACCGTCTTCCGCGTTATCTTCCCCGCGATCATGAGAACACTCTTCCTGCTTTTCCTCCTTCCTATGCTTCCCCCTGCGCTTGCCGCCCAAAATAATTATGGTCTTCCCACCCAGGTAGAAACCAGGGCGGGTACCGTGGAGGGCCTTTTCGATACCCGTAGTGGCGTTCAGACTTACCTGGGTATTCCCTTTGCCAAACCGCCCGTCGGCGATCTGCGGTGGCGTGCACCCGAGCCGGTGGAACCCTGGGAAGGCGTGAAAGAGGCAATGGCTTTCGGACCCCGTGCCGTGCAGCCACCCGTTTTCGGCGACATGGATTTTCGGTCCAACGGGATGAGCGAGGACTGCCTCTATCTGAACGTCTGGTCACCAGCCGAATCCGCCGATGCGGCTCTTCCCGTTCTCGTCTACTTCTACGGCGGCGGCTTTGTTGCCGGTGACGGAAGTGAGCCGCGCTACGACGGCGCCAGCATGGCCGAGAAAGGCATTGTTTCGGTCACGGTAAATTACCGCCTCAACGTGTTCGGTTTTCTGGCTCATCCGGAGTTAAGCGCCGAGGCGGAATACGGTGCCTCCGGCAACTACGGCCTGCTCGACCAGAGCGCCGCGCTGCAGTGGGTCCACGACAACATAGCGGCTTTCGGAGGGGATCCTGAACGCATTACGATCGCCGGGGAGTCCGCCGGATCGGTATCGGTGAGTGTGCAGATGGCCTCACCGCTGTCCCGCGATCTGATCGCCGGGGCGATAGGGGAGAGCGGCGCCGGTATACAACCTACCCTGGCTCCCGTCCCGCTCGCCGAGGCGGAGCAGACCGGACGGGAGTTCGCCGAAGCGGCGGGCTACAGCTCCCTGGAAGAATTGCGAAAGCTGAGCACACTAGAAATATACCGCCTGTACACGGCCTCCGGTCGCTTTGGCTTTCCCCTCGTCGTGGACGGTCACCTCCTGCCGGCAACTCTCCCGGAGATCTTTGCGGCGGGGGAGCAGGCGCAGGTTCCGTTGCTGCTGGGTTGGAATTCAGCCGAGATCCCCGGCGGAGCGCTGATGCAGGGGCAAGCGTATAGTGAGGAAAATTACCGGAGTACAGTAGAGGGCACGTACCCCGAGCGGCACGCCGAAGTACTGGACCTTTACCCCTCCGGTACGCCGGAGGAGATTGAGCAGTCAGCGACCGCTTTGGCTTCCGATCGCTTTATCGTGTACAGCACCTGGCGCTGGTTTGACCTCCACCGACAGCACAGCGACGAGCCGGTCTATCGCTACCTGTTCAGTCGCGTTCGCCCGCCGCTGGTCGATCAAACCAGGGTAAGTGCGCTGGCGGGCGGTACCGTGGAGCGGGACGAAAGCAAGCCCCTTCCGCCTCCGCCGATCGGCGCTCCCCATGCAAGTGAGATCGAATACTGTCTGGGCAACCTGCCCCTGGTCGAGGACTACGCCTGGACGGAGACCGACTATCGGGTTTCCACCGTCATGCAGGCGTTCTTTGCGAATTTTATCAAGACCGGTGATCCCAATGCCAACGACCTGCCGGACTGGCCGGCGGCCGCGGCGGACAACGACCAACCCCCGGTGATGGTCATCGACGAACCATCGGCTTCCCAACCCGCCGCGAACGACCAGCGCTACCGCTTCCTGCAGCAGACGTATCCGGAAGGGTAACCAGCCGCCATTTACTTTATCACGCACAAACTACCGATCATGTACAAGCTATTTACCATATTTCCCATCCTACTATTCACGTCCATTATGTACGCCCAAGTTGAAACCGGTGCCGACGTGGCCGTGACCGACACCGAATCCGGTCAGGTCAGGGGTTTCATTCGCGACGGTATCTATACTTATAAAGGCATACCCTACGCCGAGGCCGAGCGTTTTGAAACGGCCGCTAAGCCGGAGCCATGGGAAGACGTCAGGAGCTCGATGTCCTGGGGACCGGTAGCCCCCTTGATGAATCCCACCACCGCGGTCAACGACGAAAGCGAGTTCGTCTTCGATCATGACTGGGGTTTCCCCAACGAGGATTGCCTGGTACTCAATGTCTGGACGCCCGGTATCGACGACGACCAGAAGCGACCGGTACTCGTCTGGCTGCACGGGGGCGGATTCACCGCCGGGTCCTCCCAGGAATTGCCATCCTACCACGGCCAGAACCTGTCCAAGGAGGGTGACGTAGTGGTCGTATCCATTAACCACCGCCTCAATATCCTCGGCTTTCTCGATCTGTCCGCCTACGGGGAGCAGTACGCTACCTCCGCCAACAACAGTATGGTGGATGCCCGCCTGGCGCTGGAGTGGGTGCACGAAAACATTGGAAACTTCGGCGGCGACCCGGACAACGTACTCATCTTCGGTCAGTCCGGGGGCGGCGCCAAGGTCAATACGCTGATGGCGATGCCCAGCGCGCAGGGTTTATTTCACAAAGCCGTCAATCAGAGCGGTGCCTTTCGCGGGGGATTTTTGACCAAGGAGACTAGCCAGGCCATCGGAGCGGAAACCCTGGTTCAGCTGGGCCTGGATGAGAACACCGTCGGTGAGATCCAGGGTGTGCCCTTCGATACCTTGGCGGCCGCCGGTCAACGGGCTATCCGCGCGGTTTCCGAGCGCATGGCCGAAGCTGGTAACCCTAGTCCCGGTTTCGGATTGAGTTGGGGGCCGAGCGTGGATGGCGACGTCCTGCCTTATCAGATGTACGCTCCCGAAGCCTTGGCACTGTCAAAGGACGTGCCCCTGCTCATCGGTACGGTGAAGAACGAGTTCATGCCCTCCCTCCGCAGCCGAGAGATGTCCTACGCCAAGGAAGAAGCGGTGCTGGAGTATCTGGGTAATCAGTACGGTGAGCGATTGGAGAATTACCTCGCCGCCTACCGAGAAGCGTATCCCAATGATACTCGTCCCACCGATATGATGGACGTCGATATGCTCTTCCGTCCCGGCGCGGTATACCAGGCGAATGTCAAGTCCGGCCTGACTGACGGCGCGCCGGTATACATGTACCTCTTCACCTGGCAGTCTCCGATCATGGACGGTCGGTTCAAGGCGATGCACTGCATGGAGATCCCCTTCGTATTTGACAACATCGACCGGTGCGACCAGATGACCGGTGGCGGAGAGGAGGCCCACGCACTGGCCGACGATGTCAGCCAGGCCTGGATCAACTTTGCCCGTACCGGTGATCCGAACCACGCCGGGCTACCGGAATGGCCGACCTACACAGCGGAGGAAGGCGCCACGATGATGCTGGACACGGACAGTGAAGTACGTAATCACCCGGATCAGGCGCTAATAGAATTTACGTCGCAAAAGAAGTAGGGCGCCGGAGCGCAGGAAGTAGCTTAAGCTTTAACGCATTGGTTAATTGGTTTAACGTAGCCATAAAGGCTGGGCGTGCCGATGACGGCTATGTTTGGACAAACCAAAGCCCGATGCATCGCAAACTTCTACTTCTTTCCGTATTCGCCACATTCTGTTCCTCGTGCCTTCCAATCTACGTGGCCAATAATCACCGTCCGGCCAAGGAAGTGCAACAACTCACCATTTCACCCGGCGCCACGGTGCGCGCCGTTCACGGTGATCCGGGTAATCCCATGCAACTGTTCGTGGAACGGGCCCTTTTCGAGGCCGGATTTACCGTCTACTCCAACGGCTTGGTAAGTGCGAACGTGCCGGTAGCCTCCCTGCGGTACGAAACTTCGGATACCACCGTATTACGTACCGACCGGGGAACGGTATTTCAGCGACTGTACGACGATCCGGAGGTTCAATTCCTGCTCAAATACAGCTATTCCGGCGATGATGGGATGCTAAACACCTTTTCGGCGTCGCTGGTGTACGCCGACAGCGGAGAGTTAATCGGAAGCTATTCCGACACGTTCCCTGGCCCGCAGTGCGGAACGGGTAATGGAAGATTTCACGGAAAGCCTGCTACGGGCCCTCGGCGAGTAGGGTGTCTTCCTGACCGATCCGCACCGCGGAGTGGAGAAGTGCTTACTTGGAAGATTCCCGGTTGGAGAAACGGTATACCGTCTCGGAGGCATAGGTGTCACCCGGTTCCAGGATAGTAGAGGGGAAGTCCGGCTGGTTGGGCGAGTCGGGGTAGTGCTGCGTCTCCAGGCAGAGGGCACTGCGCAGGGCATAACTGGTATCGTCCTTACCGGTAAAGCTGCCGTCCAGGAAGTTACCGGAGTAGAATTGGAGACCCGGTTCGGTGGTCAGAACTTCCATCATGCGTCCGGAGGAAGGATCGTAGAGCGTGGCAACCGAGGTAAGGCTTCCACCACCACTGTTCAGCACCCAGTTGTGATCGTAGCCCTGACCGAAGCCCAGTTGCTCGTTTTCCGCGTCGATGCGCTCGCCGATTGCCGTGGGTTCCCGGAAGTCGAAGGGGGTGCCCGCTACGTCCTGTAGTTCACCCGTGGGAATGAGGGTACTATTCACAGGTGTAATTGCATCGGCATCGATCATCAGCACATGGTCCAGAATCGTGCCGCTGCCGCTCAGGTTAAAATAGCTGTGGTTGGTCAGGTTGACCGGAGTGGCCTGGTCGGTGGTCGCCTCGTATTCGATGCGCAGTTCGTTGTCGTCGGTCAGGGTGTACCGGACGGTGACGTCCAGATTGCCGGGATAGCCTTCTTCGCCATCCGGACTGGTGCGCTGCAGTTCGACGCTGTTGTCTTCGTTGAGAGCGGTAGCGTTCCAAAGCTTGGTGTGAAACCCTTCGGGACCACCGTGGAGGGTATTTCCGCCGTCGTTAGCGGGGAGCTCGTAAGTCTCTCCGTCGAGTGTAAAGGTGGCGTTACCGATGCGGTTGCCGTACCGCCCGATGAGGGCACCGAAATAGGGGTCTTCGCCCAGGTAGCCTTCTACCGTGGGAAAACCGTGGGCTACGTCGGCCACGTTCCCGTCCCGGTCCGGTACGCGGATGGCGGTGATGATACCGCCGTAATTGGTGATGTCCACCTCCATACCGTTATCGTTTGTGAGCGTGTAGACGTCTGCCGCTCCCTCGGGCGTGTCGCCGAATCCGGTTACGGCCACACTGTCCTGGACGGCAGTCTCCTCGTCGGTCTCCGCGGTGTTGGTGTTCCCGTCGCCACAGGCGTAGAGGAGAGCAAGAAGGAGGTAAAGGGAAAGATGAATTCGCATGGTTGGAAGTGATTTTGCCTGCGCTCCGACGCAAAAATGAAGGTCTGAAATTAGGGGATATCGGGAGGTAAATTAACCGCAAATGTAGTTGTAAGCCATCGGGATGAGCCAGATTGCTACGCCCGACCGGACGACGTCCCAAACTGGCAGCTCGGACGAGATCTGCCATACATTACCGTACCGGGAAAGTGGGTTCGGACAGATTGCATGATCAAGGATGGCTCCCACCTTACAGTGCGAGGCATCTGACAAATATAATAAGAAAAGTGTCTACTTGACAATTATACCTTTTGCCCATGCTTCGAATCCGCGTTATTGACGGAATCTAATTTAACCGGCCATCGAGACTGGCCGGGTCGACAATGTCGGTGGGTAGGCGGTGCTCCGAAAATTCGCTGGGTGGGTAACCATAGAATTTTTTGAAGACGCGGCTGAAGTACTTGGGGTCGGAGAAGCCCGTTTGGTACGCAATCTCGGCAATTGTGTGGCTGTCGGCGGCTAGCAGCCTGCGTGCCTTCTCCAACTTAAAAAAGTTGACAAAGTCGGTCACGGACCGGTCGGTCAGCGATTTCAGTTTCTTGTACAGCAGACTACGACTGATGCAAAGTTCTTCGGCCAACTGTTGCTGACTGAAGTCCGGGCTGGCGTAGCGCTGCTCCAGTACGTCGTAAACGCGCTGGAGAAACTGCTGATCGACCGGATTAGGGGTGGCCGATTCGGCCAGGGGAGTAGCCTGCTTACCGAACAGCTTGCGCAGCCGGCGTCGTCCGCGGATCAGATTGTCAATCCGGGCGGTGAGGATCTGTAGGTTGAAGGGTTTGGCTACATAATCGTCGGCACCGGTCTCTAGCCCCTCCACCATATTTTCGACCATTGCTTTTGCCGTAAGGAGAATGACCGGAATGTGGCTGGTGGCGATGTCGGTTTTCAGTCGCTGGCACAGCTCAATACCGTCCATGCGAGGCATCATGATGTCGCTGATGATCAGATCGGGCAGATGCTTGGTCGCTTCTTCGAGCCCGGTCACCCCATCTTCCGCGGCCAGGACCCGATAGGTTCGTCCTAGC
>JBASAV010000812.1:0-5345 GCA_049650785.1 Lewinella sp.
TTCTTGTTGAGGAAGTTGCGAATTGCATTCTTCGTGGACCGCAGGTTGCGGAAGGCAAACTGCAGGTCGTTTTCGCTGAGGCGGAAATCTTCGTGGTAGGGGTAGCGGCGGTTGGTCCGCATGTTGAGTACCTCGCGGACGCGGCGTACGGTGTGGCCCAGATCGTCGGTTTCGGCATAAACGTCGACGATGTCAACGTTGGCTTGGTTGATCCAGCTTTCCAGGAAAATCTTATTGGAGCCGCGTTCAAAGACCAGCAGCGCAATCTCACTGATGGCGTAAAAGTTTGGATAGCCGCCGTAAATGTTCCCGTACTTTAACTCTAAAAAGGCGATGTTCTCGTTCACGGTCTGAGGTTAAGTCAATCAATAAAGGGTTTCCCGTAGCAATAAAATTCTCATGAAAGGACGTCTCCAAAGATACGTCTTCC
The DNA here is from genome assembly GCA_049650785.1 of Lewinella sp. Taxonomy (GTDB): domain Bacteria; phylum Bacteroidota; class Bacteroidia; order Chitinophagales; family Saprospiraceae; genus Neolewinella. The sequence goes on from JBASAV010000812.1 coordinate 431, forward strand.
TGAGTAAAGGCCTGATTCGCCTAAACGTTCAACACGTAGTGTGTTAGCCGTGCCCCGATGACTCTAGGTTTGATAAAGGTGGTGTCAGGGTAATATTATAGGGTACCGAATTGGATAAACCGCTAAGGTAAGGGGATTATTGTAGGCCCCCATTCGCAATTTCATTCGGTGGGGCGGTTGCGGCAGAATAGCGCAGTCATTCCCACAGTCGGGCAACGAAGCGGCCGTCTTCGTAGATGACTTCTCCGTCCGCCAGTACCTGACCACCGTCCCGCATGTTTGCGATCATATCCCAGTGTACCGAACTGGTGTTCTTTCCCCCGGCCTGGGCATAGCTCTGTCCGACGGCCATGTGAACCGTACCACCGATCTTTTCGTCAAACAGGATCTGTTTGCTGAAGCGGTCAATGTCGTAATTCGTTCCGATGGCCGCCTCCCCGAAGCGGCGGGTACCGTCGATGGCGAAGGTCTCGTCGAGAACCTCCTGACCGCTTTCCGCCTGCCACGACTGGATCTCGCCGTCCGTCACCTCCAGCGTCACCCCCCTCACTTCCTCGCCGTTCCGAATGGCGGGGTAGTCGAAGTAGATATGCCCGTTCACGGAATCCTCTTCCGGGCTGGTGTACACTTCCCCGCTGGGCATATTGGTCTGGCCGTCGCTGTTGATCCAGGTCCGTCCCTTCGTGGTGAAAGAAATATCGCTCTGCTCGTTGCGGTACCGGAAGGTAGTGCACGAATTGAGGTGGTCCACGACCCGTTGTTGCCGTTTACGTACGCCGAGCCACGCCGCTTTGGGGTCGTCCTCGTTGAGTTTACAGGCATTGAATACAAAGGCCGTGTATTCTTCTTCGCTCATGCCGGCTTCCTCGGCCAGGGCCGGGGTAGGGTAGATGCACATGCTGCGTTTGAGTCGCCGATCGGCGGTACGGACAAAGTACGTGTCGTGCATCGGTTTGAAGGCTTCCCGCCGGGCAGCCTTGAGCTCGGGGGCGGGGTCCGGCTCTCGCAGGTCGAAGGGGGCGCTTACGTAGATGTACGCCTCGAACTCCTCCATGGCCCGCTGCTGCAGGGTGGGCAGGTAAGCGAATTGCTCCGGGCTCCCGTATTCGCGCATGGCCGCCGCTTGTCCGCGCGTAGCCAGCGATACTTCCATGTGCCCCCCGGCCTTTAATGATTCCCGGTACAGGGCATCCATCAGCGGCTCAGCTAAGGTGGTGGAGTTGACAAACAGCCGCTCACCCGGCTGCAGACTTACGCAGTAGTTGACGAGCAGGTGAGCGTATTTATCGATGTATTGGTTGTGGGTCATGGTTTGGCTAAATCGGTTCCCGTGGGTAACGGGTTGGGGGAGGGGAGGTGCGTAGGTGGAGAAACTATACCCGCTATTATCCATTACGCTACCGACGAATCGCCCTAGCCATGTCCTTTCTAACCGCTAAGTGGAAAAAGCTCGTCTTCGCCAACTATCCGGTGGAGGCGAAAGTGCTGAAACCCTACCTTCCCGCCCATACGGAGCTGGATACCTGGGACGGTCACCCGTACGCCAGCCTCATCGGCTTCCTTTTTCAGGACGTCCGGCTACTGGGTTTAAAGATCCCCTTCCACGTCACCTTTGAGGAAGTCAATTTGCGGTTTTACGTCAGACGACGAGTCGCGGGCGAGTGGCGCCGGGGCGTGGTCTTTATCAAGGAGATCGTCCCGAAGCCGGCCATTACCTTCGTAGCCAACACCCTCTACGGCGAGGCCTACGAAACCCGACCCATGCACCACCGCTGGTCGGAGACGGCCGACCAACAGCGTGTGGAATACAGCTGGCGGATCGGGACCCGCTGGCAAACCTTTGCCGCCACGGCCGACCGGCAGCCAATCGCTATCCAGCAGGGCAGTGCGGAGGAGTACATTACCGAACACTACTGGGGCTATTCCAAAAGCTCCGCTGCAAAAACCACCGAGTACGAGGTCACCCATCCCCGCTGGCAGCAGGCCCCCGTCTCCGATTACCTTATCGACGTGGACTTTGCTCTCAATTACGGCGCGCGCTTTGCCTTCCTGAATGACCGCGATCCCGACTCCGTATTTCTCGCCGAAGGCTCCCCCATCACGATCGAAGGCAAACGGAAAATTGGATGATTCCGGTCCGCGAAAACAGCGTCATCTGCGGTAAAACCACGAGCCGCAGGCGAGCATCCCCACCCCAACCGGGAGCGAAGCGACCGGCACCAATCAAGTGACTACCGTACTACCTCCTACCAGCCTACCGTACTAAAACACCCCCACAATCCCCGGCCCCCAAAATTCCTTAGTAAAGAAGTAAGTAGCCAACACCAGAAAGGCCGTAGTCAGGTACACCATCACGATACTACCCACCTTGGCCCACTTCCCCCGGAGGATCTCCCGCCGCCCGATAAATACCTCCGCCACCAATAGATTAGGCAGGTAAAACCAGAAGTCCATGAAGTAATCGAACGGCCCGCGAAAAAACTGGGTGTGCCCCACGCCCCCGGTGAAGAGAAACCAGAAGCCGTAGTCCATCCGGTAGAGCCAAGAGCCGATGGCGAGCGCAAACAACCGGATGCCCCACGCGCGGTGCTTATCCAGTTGCCCGGTGCGCGCGTAGCGGATCGTCTGTACCGCCGCCAATCCCGTAAGTACCCCGTAGCCCGCGAAGGCAATGTCCATCAGCCAGCCACCGATGGTTCCCTTGACCAAAATAAAGCTGAGTCCCCCCACTGCGGTGAGCAAGGCCGCGAACACGTACACCCGCCCCAGCCACCGGTGTACCGCGGGATACTTGACCCGTACGCTGGTCACCAGCTGAATACACCCCAGGACCAGAATGATGCCGCCCGCCGCGAAGTGTAATCCGATGCCCACGGTTGCCGATCGTGTATTCGCATCGTACAAGCCCGGCAGCACCTCGTTCCACTGGTCGGAGTTGCCCAGTACCAGACCGAGAAAGTAAAAGCAGAGAATGTAAACCCCGAAGATGACCGCGCTGATCCAAACCGTTCCCACCAGTATCCGCCCCGCTATCTGGAGCTGCCGGTCGGCCGTGGTGTAGGGAATCGTAGACATGCGTGCAGGTGTTACTCCCACAATTTAGGCACGGCGGGCCTTAGGTAGCTATTCCCCTTAGCTGTATCGTGCCGGATTAGGATCTCGCGCCCCGGCGCCGCCAAATCAGCGAAAATCCGTGCCCGAGCGAAGCGAATCCGTGCAGTCTGTGTTCAGACCACGAGCCACAGGCGAGCATCTCCACCCCTACCGGGAGCGCAGCGACCGGCAAGTATCCCACAACTAACAGATTAACAGACTAAAATACTATTATACTAAGCGAGCGCAGCGAGCCCCTACCACTGCTTAGCGATGTAAGGATAAGTCTGCTCGTACCCCACGCGCACCATCTCCGTTAACCGCGCCCGCAGCTCATTCACGTTCTCTTTCGTGTGGGCACTGACCAGCATGGCCTCCTGCCCGAATTCGGCTTCCAGGCCCCGCTTCAGATCGGATTCGACCTCCTCGCGACCGTCCTCGTCGAGGTACATGTCGTAATTCCGTTCGCGGAAAAGGTCCATTTTGTTGAAGACGAGCAGCGTCGGCTTGTCCTGGCACTCCATCTCCTTCAGGAGATTTTGGACGGTACGGATCTGATCGTCGTACTGCGGATGAGCCACGTCGACCACGTGTAGTAGGATATCGCTTTCCCGGACCTCATCCAGCGTAGAGCGGAACGACTCGATCAGGTGGTGCGGCAGTTTACGGATGAACCCAACCGTGTCTGTGAGCAGGAATGGAACCCCCTCGTAGGCCAACTTGCGTACGGTGGTATCCAGGGTAGCGAAGAGTTTGTCCTCGGCGAAGACGTCACTCTTGGTCAGCAGATTCATGAGGGTCGACTTCCCCACGTTGGTGTAGCCCACCAGCGCCACCCGCACCATGGCATCGCGGCCCTTGCGGCGGGTTTCGGCCTGCTTGTCGATCTTTTCCAGGTCCTTCTTCAGCTTGCTGATCTTGTCGCGGACGATACGACGGTCCGTCTCGATCTCCGTCTCACCGGGACCCCGCATGCCGATACCACCGCGCTGCCGCTCCAAGTGCGTCCAGAGTCCGCGCAGGCGGGGCAGGAGGTACTGCATCTGGGCCAGTTCGACCTGGGTCTTGGCCTGGGCCGTTTGGGCGCGACGGGCGAAAATATCCAGGATGAGGGTGGAGCGGTCGATGATCTTGACCTTCATCCTGGTCTCGAGGATGTTCACCTGCTTACCGCTGAGGTCGTCGTCGAAGATGACCATGCTCACGTCTTCGTGCTCGTCCACGTACTCGGCAATCTCCTCGGCTTTACCGCTTCCGACGAAGGTCCGGTTATCCGGATGATCCAGCTTCTGGATGAACCGCTTGACGGTCTTCGCACCCGCGGTTTCCGCTAAAAATTCAAGCTCGTCCAGGTACTCGGTGACCTGCTCCTCGGTTTGTCCGCGCAGGACGACACCGACGATGACCGCATATTCTTCCTTATCCAGTAATCCGTTGGTCTTTTCGCCAACATTCCATTCGTTCGCCATAGGTCAGGTATAACCAGCACTGGCGGGGATAAGTTGCCCCGGTCGTCTGCCCAGCCGGAGCGTAGCGCAGGCTGGTCCGCCGACCGGGGCGTGGGAACGATCAGGGTTTTTGCGCCGGAGCGCAGGAAAAAGATCATTCCTTAACGATCCGCACCGTAGTGGCCATCTCCCTATCCGCCGGAATGAGCTTCACCACGTACGTGCCGGCCGGTAAGTCACCCATCTCCACCTGGGTAACCCCCTCCGCGTAGCGGGCGTCCAGTACCCGGCGGCCGCTAGCGTCGTAGAGTTCCAGGCGGTAGTCCTGACGACTTTCCACCGTCAGCTGCGTGGCAACCGGGTTAGGGTAAAGG
>JBASAV010000813.1:0-3792 GCA_049650785.1 Lewinella sp.
AGTCCGTTCGCTCGCTACTACCTGACCGGCTCGGACCGTAAGTGGCGACCCTACGGGGAGGCTGGACTGCAGCTTGGCGTACGTAACTTCAGCATCGAAGAGAACCACTTCGCTCTGGGTGTAGAAAGAGCTTTCAATAGCACCACCTTACTGAATCTGGAGCTTCGCTACACCAACCAGCGTGGGCGAAGCGACTCCTACGGAACGCGCGGGCGTCTGAACACCGTACTGGGTGGCGTGGCCTGGAAAAAAGCGGCCCAGCAGCACTTTCAAGCGGGATCCTTCGTAGTGGGCAATCAGCTGTTCGATGCCTCGATCACGACCTCCAACGCTTTCTCCTTCAACTACGTAAATATTTCGCCTTCCGTCGACTATTTCCTAACCGATCGACTCGCCGTACAGGCCAGCCTCCATGTAACCCTTAGCGCTTTCAATCAAACGGCGGCCCCCACGAATTTGGACTACCAGGCGCTTTACGCCAATCTCCGGGGCGGAGCCCGGTATTACCTCACGACAAAATCGCTGTTCAACCTGTTTGCCGAAGGTGGATTCACGTACCAGTCACGCTACATTGACCGGGAGGCGGTATTCGGTGATGACGGCAATTCTTCCCATTCGCTGCGGGCCGATCTCGGTCTGGGTGCCAGCGTCTTCATCAATAAAAACACCTCCATCGATTTCGGTGTCAACCTGAATCAGGACGTGCTGGGCGGGAGCGATACGTTTGCCGATGGTTTCCTTCGACTGAAGTTTTGGTTTGATTAGTCGTTCGTTTGGACGCACCCGGAAATGGCCTTCATTGGAGATCCTGCCGACCCTGATGGTCGTCGATATACAAGTGACAATTCATATATCAAGGCAATTCAAGCCATTAGCCTGCATACGCTGATCCTGCTTGACGATGCATGATGGAAGCTGCGGATAGGCTACCCAGCAGCTTATTTGCGCAGGGTGGTTGACAAGCAAATCTGGGATAGATCAAGTCCGGGCCAGGCGCACTACACACTGCCACCGGTTGAGCGCTTTGTTCATCGCTTCCGGAAACCGTAAATAGTCAGTCAGACAATTCATCCGGAAAGTCGTATTTTCACTTTTCGATCAATAACACTATTTACATGATTCACACGAAACAACTCGCCGGCCGAATGGCCGTCCTCGCTTTCTTCCTGCTCTTCTCCGCCGTATCCATGGCGCAGGATGGCACCATCTACCCCCTCGATGCTCCCGATGAGTCGAATGCCATCCCCCTCAATACCGGCGGGGTAGACGACCAGCCAGCTTCCGAATCCTGGTTCCGCCAGTGGGGGGATCCCATGGCCCGGAATATCACCGAAGCCACCCTCACTCCCTTCCTGCCCGATCCCGACAAAGCCAACGGTACCGCGGTGATCGTGGCACCCGGCGGCGGGTTCATGTGGCTTTCACTCGGTAACGAAGGATGGGAAGTGGCCCAGGCACTGGCCGACCAGGGCATCGCCGCCTTCGTACTGAAGTACCGGCTGCATCCGACCGCCGAAACGCTGGAAGACTTCACCGCCTTTATGAATCGTCCACGGACGCCGCCCGCTCCAGCCGCCGAGGGGGAAGAAGATGCCGCCCCCGCACCCCGTCCGCAGCGTGACCTGTCCAATCAGCTGGAAGACGCCGAGGCCGCCTACGCCATGATCGTAGACCGCGCCGACGAATGGGGCGTAGATACCGACCGTATCGGCATGATCGGCTTTTCCGCCGGTGCCGGACTCACGATGCATTCTACCCTCAACTCGGAGAGTATGAAACTTGCCTTCATCGGCCCCATCTACGGTGGCATGGGTGAGGTCGACGTCCCGTCGGATGCCCCTCCGATGTTTGCCGCCATCGCGTCCGATGACTTCCTCTTCGGCGGTCAGTTCGGGGTGATCAAATCCTGGTTCGACGCCAAGATTCCGGTTGAGTTCCACCTATACCAGAACGGTGGCCACGGCTTCGGCCTCGGTAACCCCGACCGGACCAGCAATACCTGGTTCGACGCCTTCATCCACTGGTTGGATGTGAACAACTTCATGGAAGGCGCGGCCCGGAAATAGCAGATTTTGATTTAGGCGCATTTCACGCCGACAGCATGCACTTATCCGCTGGGCGGGTAAGTGCATGTCTGTTTTATGATTCGGCAAGTAGGGCATCCTTGCACATCTGGCAGTGAGGAGCGCGTAACCAAGCTCCTATTCCTTAGGATACACCAGGATCATCTTGGTAGGCTCGTCGCCCGTATTGATGACCGAGTGGGTCTCGGCGCCAAACCAGATGGATGATCCGGCGGGCACCTCCACCTCCTGCGATTCGCCGTCTTTGGAGGTCATCTGTACGGTAGCATCGGTCAAAATAACCGTTAGATGGGGTTCGTGGTGATGCATCCCTTTTCCGCAGACGTCTCCCTGGGGAAGACCCGTAAATTCGACAACCGTCATTTTATCGTTGTCGATGACGATTTGCTCGCCGCCACTCTCTGAGGCGCTGGATTGTCCCATCAGGGAGATAAAGGAGAATAAGGCAACAGCCAGTAGGAAGGATTTCATGATACGGACTTTTAGTAGAGGAAGCGTATGTTCCAAAATTAGCGTATCACCTATTACCCCATTTTTCTTAGCGGTTCTCTTTCTTTGTTTTGCGGCGCAAAAAGTAACCGACTAGGGCTTATTGAGCCGGTATTGACTCGGGGACGCCCCCAGCTTGGTTTTGAAGATCCGGCTGAAATGAGAAACGTTCTTGAATCCACATTCAAAAGTGATATCACTTATCGATCTGTCCGAAGTTTGCAGCAGAAGCGTGGCTTTTGCGAGTCTTCTCTCCGTCAGCCACTTACCCGGGGAGGTCTTGTAGTGCTTTTCAAATTCCCGCTTGAAGGTGGCTAGGCTCCGGTTTGCGATTTGGGCGAATTCGCTGAGGCTCAGGTTGTAGGTATAGTTCGCCTCCATCACTTCCCACACCGGTACTTTGTAGTTCCCGACTAGCTGATTTACGTAGGCCAGAATGTGCCGGTTAGCCGGATTGGCCAGAATATTCAGCAGTAATTCCTTGAATTTCCCCTCGAAGATCGAATCCGGCAGCAGGTGGGGTTGGGTGAAGTACGGTAGTAAGCTCTCGTAACAGTTCCGGACCTGCTGATTGATGGCGATCTCCTGTATCATCTCCTTACCGACCTCGGGCACGCTATCTAACCGCAGGTAGGGTCTGAATTCTTCGAATATGCGCTTCAGGTAGTCGTCCCGTAAATACAGCACCAGCACTTCCCAGCCCGAGTAATCCGGGGGCAATTCCTGCAGAAAGGCGCACCGCTTCACCTGGAGGCCATACTCCCGATTGGTAACCCAGGTATTCTCCCCGTGGTGCAGGATTCGCTTGCCGCTGATTGTAAAAGCCAACTGGTTATGGTTGGAATAGAGCTGCAGAATTCGTTCCCGCTGCGGACAATTGTAGTAGAGAAACAACTGGTCCTTTAACGTAAGCTGCCTGAAGATGTCCGGATTGGATTTGTGTACCTCGTGGATGTTCATGGTGAGTAAGTCTTGCACCTTCTAGCTGGTAGCTGCACCATTATTGTAAAGCTTAGGTGATGCGCTACTCCCTTCTTCGATATAAATTAGAAAAAATAATGCACGTATGTTTAAATAATTAAAGGAGTATAGCGGAAGAGATACTATACCCGTCACGAAGTGGTTTGGGCATAGCGATATGATCGCTGCTCGACCGTTCTGAAATTCAGCGTCAGTAGGGATCGAATAGCCGTCTTGTATTTCTTGGTATTATCCAGGA
>JBASAV010000814.1:0-4793 GCA_049650785.1 Lewinella sp.
GCTTTACCCCTCAATGCCTTGTCGAACTAATTTGTTACACGTACGTACATTATTTATCTTACCGGTTATTTTCCACTTCAATACCAAGTCATGCTATCCGCTTCTCCCTCTTTTCGTGCCCTCTCTATGCTCCTGCTTATGGCGTGGGGTGTTTCCGTCAGCGCACAGAAAACGGAAGGCATGGCCAGCTACTACGCCGACCGCTTTCACAGCAAGCCCACCAGTACCGGAGAATCTTACGACAAGAACGCCTATACCGCCGCCAGCAAGGAGTATCCCTACGGCACCCGGTTGGAAGTGACCAACATCGTCAGTGGCCAAACCGTGGAAGTACGCGTCAACGACTGTGGTCCCCACCACCCCAAGCGGATCATCGATCTGAGCCGCGCCGCCGCGCAGGATATCGGCCTCCTGCGGATGGGCGTTGCCAAGGTGCGCGTTCGTGTCCTAGAGATGGGTACCCTCGGACCAACCTGTGAAAGGGCTGCCTGGTCACGGGCCGAAAAGAAGCGGAAAGAACAGGAAGCAACGGCTGGTGGACCCGTGGTCTCTACCGGTGCCGTAAGCCCGGCCACTACGCCACCCGCCCCCACCGTACCTGACGCCGCGCCGGCGGTCACCCCCGCTGAAACTACGACCGCTAAAGGACCTGCCACTCCTCCCGCCACCGCACCGGCTGCGAGCCCCGAGGAATTCCCCGCGGATGCCATGCTGTTTGGCGTCCAGGTAGCGGCCTTCGGTAACGTCGATTATGCCACGGCACTAGTGGAGCGGCTGAAAACGGAGGGATTCGCTGACGCCTGGACGGCTAAGGTGGGGCAGGTCAACCGGGTCTTTACCGGCAAGTTTTACTTCCAGGACGAAGCCACCGCCCTACAGGAAAAAGTAAGGGCGGCGGGTTTTGCCGATGCCGCGGTGCGCCGAGTCCAATAATTAATGCCGGGACATTTATTTGACCGAGGCGGCATTTCCCAGGGCCACCAGCAGTACGCCGCCGATCGATAGTACCACCCCCAGTACCTTTTGCCAATTGATCGCGTTCTCCTCTACCCCCAGCCAGGCGAAGTGCGCCAGCGCCACCGATACGATCACCTGGCCGGCTACTCCCGCCACGAAGTAGCGGTCCGGACCGATCTCCTCGATCAGAAAATTAGACAGCAAGACCGCCGCCGCTCCCCCAATACCCGTGAGCAGGGCCCACCAGGGAACCTCCGAAAACTTCGGCAGGCTGCCCGGCGAATCGCGGATCAGAAATACAGCCACCGTAACCGTGAAGGCGAGCAGGAAGTACGGCAGGCTGGCCTGTACTGGCGAGCCCACTTTTTGGGCTACCATGGAATTAACGGTCAGGTACAGGGATACCAGGGCACCCGCCCCGAAGGCACCCGCAATGAATAGGACTTGCTGCATGGTGAGAGCAACCCCGACGGCCCCGTGTATTGTTCGGGTTTAGCTGCGCATCGCCTCCACCGGATCCATCCGGGCGGCCAGGAGTGCCGGGATCAATCCCGCCAATACTCCTACGATGGCGGAGATGAGTACTCCGGCGATCGCGTAGAACAAGCTCAGGCTGATCTGGAAAGCCGGGAGAAACATATTGATGATCGAGGTAATTCCGACCACCATGGCCAGGCCGATCATACCGCCGATGATGCACAGGATGACCGACTCGGTCAGAAACTCCAGCAGGATGATGTACTGCCGGGCACCGAGAGCCTTCTTTACGCCAATCAAACTGGTCCGTTCCTTTACGCTGACGAACATGATATTGGCCACACTGATGGCACCCACAATGATCGAGAAGCCCCCGATAACCAGACCGATCAGGTTAAGGACGCCAAAGAAACTGCCCAGGGCATCGGCGGTCATACTCAGTTTGTTAAGGGCGAAGTTGTCCGTTTCGCGGGGACGAAGCTGCCGGTTAGCCCGCAGAATGCCCCGGATGTCGTCCTCCAGTTGTTGAATGTCCACGCCCTCTTTGGCCTTTACGCCGATGGTGCCGCCGTAACGGTTACGGTTATTCAGGTTGATGAAGCGGGCGGCATTGTTATAGGTCACCATGATCGCATCGTCGAAGTCCAGCGGATTGATCAGGTCATCCCCCGCCGGGGCCAGTGTACCGATCACCTGGTACTTCCGGCCCTGCATTTTCACCTCCCGGCCGATGGGGTTGATCGGGCCGAACAGTTGTTCCGCAATGGAATTACCCAGCAGAATTCGGTCCGTACCGTTGCGGTATTCCGTAGCCGACCAGTAGCGTCCCCGGTCAACCTCGATGTTGAATAAGCGATCCAATTCGTAGGTGGTCACGAAGAGGTAGCCGCCCTCTACGGCCTTGCCCTGGTATTTGATTACCCGGGTATCGGGCACCGTCCAGTAGTTGACCAGTTGACCGGTCGCCAGGTTATCGCGCAGGGCCTCGTAGTCAGCGTGGTCGGGGTAGGGGCGTTGAAAGTATTCCCACCAGTCGTCGCTGTTGTCTTTCCAGGGCCACTTGTCGATGTAGATCACGTCGTCCCCCAGCTTGGCCAGGCTACCGGAAACGTTGTCTTGCAAGGATTGTACCGCGGAGAGTACCCCGATGATGCAGAAGATACCGATCGAAATACCCAGCAGAGACAGGAAAGTGCGCAGCTTGTTTCCGGTCAGCTGGGCCCGGGCCTGCCGAAAGCTTTCCGCGATAACCTTAGATAAAACCATGTGCGCTGAGTTGAGCGACAAAGGTAAGGGGCGGCGGGGCGCAGGAGAAAAGTTATCGACAAACGGTAGGCTGGAAGGGATTAGAGCTCGCTACAGCCGCTTTCGGCGACGTAATCGATGGTCATGGTCATGCCGGCTACGTTCCAAACTTACCTTCAGACAAGGACACAAAGTGTTTACCACATATGAGGGGAGCGCTACGGCGTAGCCTCTACTCGGAGTCGCAACGAGTACATTCCGAAGAAACCCTTACCTTCGCGCGCTGTTTCGTATATACGCTAGAAAAACACATTTCCGGGATGAGGACTAAACTGTCGCAATTTAAATTTGAGCTGAATGATAAACTGATCGCGCGCACCCCGAGTAAGCGACGCGACGATAGCCGCCTGATGGTGGTGAACCGGGAGTCCGGTGAAATCGAGCACAAGCAGTTTACCGATCTTCTCGACTACTACGGCGAAGGGGATACCCTCGTATTCAACAACACCAAGGTCTTCCCGGCCCGTTTGTACGGACTGAAGGAAAAGACCCAGGCCCGCATCGAAGTATTCCTGCTCCGCGAGCTCAATACGCAGGCGCGCCTCTGGGATGTACTCGTCGATCCCGCCCGTAAGATCCGGGTTGGCAATAAGCTTTACTTCAACGACAAACGGGGCAACAACCGCCTGGTAGCCGAAGTGGTCGATAATACCACCAGCCGTGGCCGGACCATCCGTTTCCTCTACGACGGACCCAACGAGGAGTTCACCAAGGAGCTCCACGGCCTGGGTAATACCCCCCTACCTAAACTCCTCGAACGGGAGGCCGATAGCCGCGATGCCGAGCGTTACCAGACGGTTTTTGCCAAGGAAGTCGGTGCCGTAGCCGCGCCTACCGCCGGTCTGCACTTCAGCCGCGAGACACTCATGCGTATGGAGCTGGCCGGTATCAAAAAGGCCGAGGTCACTCTCCACCTGGGACTGGGAACCTTCCGCGACATCGAAGTCGAAGACCTTTCCAAGCATAAGATGGACGCGGAGTACTACAAGATTCAGCAACCCGCCGTCGAAACAGTCAACGCGACTAAGAAGGACGGCGGCCTGGTTTGCGCCATCGGTACCACATCGCTACGTGCCCTGGAGAACAGCGTAAGCGCCGAACGCCTGCTGGCCACCAACGAAGGATGGACCAACAAATTCATCTTCCCCCCCTACGACTTCCACATCCCCGATCACCTGCTCACCAACTTCCATCTCCCCAAGAGCAGTCTCTTCATCACGACCTGCGCCTTCGGCGGCATCGACCTGATCCTCGAAGCCTACGCACAGGCCCAGAAGGAGAAGTACAAGTTCTTTGCTTACGGGGATGCGATGTTGATTGTGTAAGGGTGAATTAGTGAATTTTTGGATTAGTGAATGGGCTGCCGCACGTTGAAGGCGCTGCTGAATTCAATTGTTGAATGATAGAATTTTTGAATGGGTGAATGGCTACCGCACGTTGAAGGCGCTGCCTTTCTAATTGGTGAAGGGCTGCCGCACGCTGTAGGTGGTAATACAGCCAGAGGTCGAAAGCTAACCTTCTTTTGCCGGTGTGAACCGCCCCATCAAATCAGTTTTCAATTGACGGCATACGCTGGACACACGTTCCAATCGCTATAAGGAATGACCAACTATCGGAGGAGGCTTTCTGGCTGTATGCATATCCAGCAGCCTGAAATTGGCCTGCCTGTATCCTCTCGATCAACTGGGATAGTCGATCGTGCTGGGTTCCATATTTGTGGTACACGCAAATTGTTAAGAGGCTATGCCCGCGGAAACGCTAAGGGATAGTCTTTGAATGCCAACTAGTAGATAAAAGATACACTTCTAAAGGCTGACAATTGGAGTAAGCGATGATTACTCATCCGTGATCAGGCTAGCGGTACCTACCTGTCAGACCACGAGCGTAGCGACCTGGTGGTAACGGCAACGAGCTTCAGCGAGCAGCGGATTGCGGCAGCTAATTCAAATAATCAGCAATTCACCAATTCAATCCCTCCCCACGAGCGAAGCGAGCTGAGCCGCCAACCTTTACCCCTTTACCCCTTTACCCCCTACCCCCTTTAACCTTTACCC
>JBASAV010000815.1:0-3744 GCA_049650785.1 Lewinella sp.
CCTTTACCCCCTGCCAAGCCAGAGCCATGCGGCAGCCATTCACTAAATCAGCCATTCAGCAATTCACTAATTCAACCCTTCAACCCTCCCCCCTAAAAATCCAGCCCCAAAGAAATATGCAACTTCCCCGCCTGCCGGTTACCCGTCTCCACGCCCCAACCGTAATCGGCGCGGATGAAGTAACCGAATAGGGTAGTGCGAACGCCACCGCCGTAACCGTATACGATCGGCTCCCGGAATCGGCGTACCCGGACGCGCACCGGGCTATAGCCATCGGCATTCTGCTCCGGATACTCAGTGATGTTGACCGGATTGTCCGGGTCGAAGGGGCTGCTGCCGGCCCAGGCCGAACCGACGTCAAAAAAGCCTACCAGCTGGAAGTCGCGGAGGAAAGCGGAACGTAAGCTGTTGAACAGATAGTTGAAGACGGGAACGCGCAATTCGGCATTCGACAGGACATACGTCCCGCCGTTACGAATATTGATATCGAATCCCCGCAGCGGGTTAGCCAGGTCCTGGAAGACAAAGCCACCGGTTTGGGGAGTAGGTATGCCTTCGTTGAAGTTATTGATGACACTGTTGTCGGCACCGCCCAGGTAGTAGAGGATCTTTTGCTGACCGTAATTGGTCGCACCGGCTATCCGCAGGGCAATGATGCTCCGCTTAAGGATGCGTTGGTAGTGCCTAGCGTCGACCCCAACGATCCCGAGAATGCCCGGCTCGAATTGGGAGTCGAAGCCCTCGTCGAAGGAGAGATTGAAGCTCTTGAAAACTTCGCCGTAGAATTTGTATCGCGTGCCCATGCGCAGGTTGGTACCCAGGATCAGGGTATTGTCAAACACATACTCGAGCCGCAGGCCTATGCGCTCGGTGCTAAGCGGTTCGCTCTGCAGGGCGGCGAGTTCGGTCGGTAGCGTCTGTACGCGGTCACGACGGAGCGTGCTGGTTGCCCGGACGCTGCGGAAGATATCCAGGGGGTAGCGGACGCCGTACTGCGCCATCAGGGTATTTTCCTCGACCAGGCGGGGACGATCAAAGAAGGAGTTGGTATAGGTACCCTGCTGCGTACGGCGGTTGCGCCGGTAAATGGTGTAGATACGGTCCAACCGGTGCTTGAGATCGGAGCCGGTCAGGAAGTACTCGGTTCCGTTGAAGCTGGTCGGAATGCGTACACCGCCGGTGATACTGTAATCCTCCAGGAGATCCGTCACATTCCCTTTGAGGAGGATTCCGACGGGCTGCTGGGTGTAGCCGTCGGGATTAGCCACGAGCACGTTCATGCCGTTGAAGAGGGGTTCATTATCAACCGTTGTCTTCACGTAGTTTACCCGGAAGGTGGTCCGGTAGGAAGTCACCTGTCCCGGGCGGAAACGGTAAATGCGGTTGAGTTCGGCCACCGGACGTTCGCCCTGGAATATCGAACCGGGTCCCCGACGCTCGCGATCCCGGCCGACTACGGTCAGGGGAGGTCGGGTGCCCGTTGAATCCGGCTGGGCCGCGGGTACGCCCTGTGCATCGGTGGTGGCCGGTTCGGCGAGGATGTCTTCCGGTATTTCCTCGACCGGGGGCGGAGCCACCGTATCCCTGAAGCGAGTCTGAAACAACAGCCCCTCTTCGTCAATGCTGTTTTCCGGGTTGATTTTATTCGGCCGCATGATCCCGTCCCTGGCTTCCTGCACCTGGTTGGTGAACTCCGGAACGATCTGCCCGGCGGCCTGGTAGCTGCGCCGGCGGTAAGCGGTAGGAGTCAGGTTTCGAACCGACGTCGTATCGAAGTTGAATCGGCGGATGTAGGTTGTGCCCTGGTCGATGTAGCTTTCTACGCCCACATTGATCGTCTGGCTGCCATCCAGTTTGAGAATATTGGTAGCGTAGTTGGTTGTGGCCTCCGTGACGGCGCGATCCTTATAAATGGGATTGATGACGATCGAGTCCACCTCCATCGTGTCGAGTGCTTCGAGTACGGAGTCTCCGTGCATCACGATCTCGGTGCCATCCGGCAGGTAGATAGTTTGCTCGTAGTGGTCGAGGTAAGTTTCCAGGTGGGCCTGATAGCGATTATAAATCCCGTTGGCATCACTCAGGTAGGCAAAGTGCTCGTCGTCGATTGGGGCGGGTTGCCGCTCGTCGGCCAGGGGGGTGTCGGTGATCCGGACCAGTTCGCCCGGCGTATTTTCCAGGTCGTAGTAGAACAGGTCGAAATGGCCGATCGGTAGTAGCGTGTCCAATCGCGTGGTCAGCAGGGAGGTATCGGGCCGGTTACTGGAGAATACCACCCCACGGCGCCCCCTGACGTTGACCGGCGTGGCATCCAGATCGTCCCAGTGGTCATTCGTAATATTCACCGCCTGCCGCGATGCGGGTAGGTAGCGATAGACGTCGCTGAAGCCGTTGGCAATGGCGGTGATCAAAAAGTTGCTCGGATCGGAATATTTCATACTCAGAACCCGGTCCAGGCGAATCCCCAGAATATCGGTGGTGGACTTGTCCGTGTTCAGATCGTAAAGCATCAGCTTCGGCTGATCCCGGAATTCGTACATGATCGCCAGCTCCTGATTGGTAGGGGAGAAGTCAATGATCGGATAAGCGTAGTCGGTAGCCTGAAGGAGGTTGCGCTGTCCGCCCTTAAGCAGCATTTTACGCTCGCCGGTGTTGACATCCTGCAGATAGACCTTGTACTTTCCAATCTCGTTGAGTACGTAGGCCACCCGTTGCCCGTCGGGACTCACCTTGAGTTGGGTGATGGGGAGCTGCCTTTTGTTCTTCACTTCGAGTAGGCCATCGGTGGGTAGATTACGGCCACGGCTGTCCTCATTGTACCGGTTCAGATAGAATTCCTGCCAGTTGTAGAGTACCGTCTCGTAGTTGCTCCCGAGCACGTACAGGAAGCCGTTCTCTACCGAACGATTGATGCGGGTCAGGTACAGCAGGTTGGAAACCGTGGGTCGGCCCAGATTTTCCGCGATGTAGTACCACATGGAGTGTCCGGCCAAACGGGGATAGTCGGCGGCCAGGTCTTCAAAGTCTTCGTATTCACCGGTGGCTAATATATCACGTAGCTGATCGTCGAGTTCGGAACTCCAGTCACGCCCGAGGTACCCCACCAGGCCGGGTTTGAACCAGGTTGGTAAGTTGAGGAGCACGGCATTCTGTACGACTTCCTGTACCGTGGACCCGTAGAGTAGCTGCTCTATGTACACGCTGGCCATCGCCTCGCGTACCTGCCGCCGCAGGTCGGTGTGGTCACCATTGAAATAGACAAAGGCCTTATTGCCGAGAAATTTGGCCTGGGTACCGGATAAGTAACTGGTGTTGGAAGTCAGCGACTGGTTGCCCGTGAGCTCAAACACTTCCTCATTTCCGATATTGCTTTGCTTCACATCGGTGATGTCCTGATAGGTGATCAGCTGAACCTTCTCGTTTAGCCGGCTTTCCAGCATCTTTTGAATGTAGGCAAAGTCATACTCCGCAAACTGCACGACGGCCTGACCGATACCCTGGTTGTTGCCGTACCAGTACGTGATGAAGTTATCCGATTCGTACTTCTCCCAGTTTTCAAAATCATCATGGTACTGCACGCGGTTCTTTCCAAACTCCACGCGGGAGGTTTGGGCCGAAAGAGCCGAAAACGCGCAGCAGACAAGTAGAAGGAGAAAAATACGCATGGAAGACCGTTTACATCGTTTGCCCGGCGCCATCTCCACAGAAGAGAAGGCCGTCAAGCAAGATAACGGAAAAGCCGGC
>JBASAV010000816.1:0-1916 GCA_049650785.1 Lewinella sp.
GGCAAAACCCTTCACCGCCGAGGACTTTAATGAGGAATTTCAGGATCACGAGCCCGAACTAAGGGAGCAGGCGATCGAAATAGCTAATCAATTACAGCGGGAACGGCCGGATAGCTCGCGGGAGAAAATTGCCAGTTTGGCGCTGCAGCGGGCGCGGGTCTGGTGGATGGACCGGGCAGGGTAGCGGTCGAGATGTAAGGGGTTAGGTTATAGGGCTGAGTTACCTTTGTTAAATGGTGACTGGCAAATTAACGTTACGATTTCAGTCAATTGAAGCAAGCGATCAGCATCGGTTGTGGAATCTAATGCAACGGATCTACCCGCCGGTATACGCCTACCTCTGGCCGGACGGCGGGCAGTGGTACCTCGAGAGCCAGTACGGAAAGGAGAATTTCGCACGGGAGATAGCGCAGCCGGCGGCGGATTACCGCTTCATCCTGTACGATGAGGCGCCCATCGGAATCCTACGCAGCATTCGGAACGTACCGTGCCCCGACCGGCCCGACCTGCGGGCTACGAAACTCCACCGCTTATATCTGGACCCGGCCGTACAGGGGCGTGGAATCGGCAAGGCCGCCGTGCAACAACTCGTCGGGGAGTGCCGGGAGCGCAACGACGAATGCATCTGGCTGGAGGCAATGGATTCGGCGGAGGGCTCACAGGCTTTCTATGAAAGAACGAGCTTCACAAGGGGCGGCCACTTCATCCTCGATATGCCAAAAATGTTACCGAAGTGGCGGGGGATGTGGCGTTACTATCGGGTGCTGCCCTAGCGCTAGTTCCACAGTGTACCGTTAAGGCCCAGGATAATACCTAGCCACAGCGCGACCAGTACTCCGAGCCCACAAACAATAATGACCAACATGCGCGGCCATCCCCAGCGCACCAGAAGGTGGTAGGTGTAGTACGCTACGGTCGCACCTATCGCGCCTACCAGGGGAGTGACCAACAATGGCCGGATGCGCCAGTATTCTCCCCATTCCGGCTTGGGGTTGTCGACACCGAATACGAATGTGGAGATAAGGGCTAGCCCGAGAGCCGCACCAAGGAGGCAGGCTCTGGCAATACCTCGGCCGGGAAAAGTAGTGTGAGCGGATCGAATTTCAAACATTGTTATTTTTTGAAGTGCTTTATAAAATAAAGTTAGTTATCATATTCGAGTCTTGCAAGTTGGTCAATCAAATTTGTTGTCGTGTTGATCTTGGGAGGAGGTGATGCACGTATGCCTTGAACTGGCAGCCCCTTCCGCGATGATCCCGTCCGGTCAAGCCGGTCAGCCTGACAATCCGCGACATCCAAATCAGCACATCAATCAGTGCCCTCAACTACGAAATCTGCGATTAAACCACGACCGTCAGAGAGCAAAGCGCCAGTAAGGTCGGCCTAGTGTGAAATCTGTTCTTTCCCCGAGGGAAGCACCCGCTCAAAACCCCTGATTGCCAACTGGGCGAAGGGTAAAAACAACAACACTCCACCCACATTGAAGAGCAGGTGCCCATTGGCGATTTGATTATCAATCCCCTGGCCACCACTGATCCAATCCACCGCCTGAACGAACGGGTCGAACAACAACAGGCCCAGGAGGATAGTGCAGAAGTTGAAGACCAGGTGAAAAATGCCCGCCTTCAACGCCTCCCGCCCACCACCGAGCGTAGCGATGAGAGTATCGGAGCAGGTGCCCAGTTCGGCCCCCAGCATTACGGCCAGCCCGCCGGCTACCGAAATCAGGTCCTGCTTACCCAGCACGATGGCCAATCCGACCGTCGCGCTACTGCTCTGAATAATTAGTGTAATTAATCCCCCGATGGCCGCCCCCCGGTAGGGGTTTTCCAGTTTGGCAATCCACTCCTCAAAGCCCGCGCTGTCCTTTAGTGTCTCTACGGAGAATTCCATCAGAAACAGCCCGAAAAACAGCA
>JBASAV010000817.1:0-2317 GCA_049650785.1 Lewinella sp.
CAGGGAAGCGTACAGGGCATCGATATTATCGGTACGTATGTATACCTGCCCGTAATTGTCGGTCGGACGAAGGGCTGCAAAGGAGAAGAAATGAATTTCTACGCTGTCCCTTTTGACCATTAGGTAATCGTCGTAATTCCCGGTGCCGGCAAGCTCAAAGCCTAACTGATCGACGTAGTAGCGATGGGTTGCGGACTTATCCCGCATCGGCAATTTTGGCTGGATGGACGTAAGCATAGTATTCCGTTCTATCGTAAGAACTCTTTACTTTATAAAGGTAGCCTACTACTGCTTTACTACCCGAATCCGCTCCAGCAGATTGCCGTCCTGTTTGACCAATAACCAATAAATACCTGCGGGGTAGGCCTGAAAATTCAGGTCCCGGGACCCCGTTTCACTCTCCGTCAGTTCAAGGCTAAATACGGTGGAGCCGCGCGCGTCTACCAGTACGAGCTTGATCTCCGCCGTGGACGGCCAGGTTAATTGGAGGGTGGCCGTAGACTGAACCGGATTGGGGTAAAGAAGTGCCGGTCGCTGAAGGGACAGCCGGTAAGACAAGACATTGGAGTAAGCATACCCCCCGTCGTTGTCTACCTGACGCAACCGGTAGTAGACGGTGCCGCCCAACTCCGCAGTATCCGTGAAGTTGTAATCCCGCGCTACGAAGCGGTCCCCGGTGGCCAGCACGAAACCAATTTTTTCGAAGCGACGACCGTCCACCGATCGCTGGACCTCAAAACCCCGGTTGTTTTCTTCGCTCATGGTTCCCCAGTATAGCCGTACCCCCTTACCGACTACTCTGCCCTCAAAATAGAACAGCTCAACGGGCAACACGGCGCTGCCGATGACCACGGCGTTCACTGAAACTGGTGCCGACGTACAGCTACCGTTCGAAACGGCGACGGTGTAAGTACCGGCGTCTTCCGCGGCGGCGCCGGGTATGGTGGGGTTCTGGAGGGAGCTGGTGAATCCGCGCGGCCCGGTCCACGAATAGCTTACGTCCTCCAGGGTGGTGGATTTTAGTTCGATGGTCTCTCCGATACTTACGGTATCCACGCTGGCACCGTATAGATCGGTTAAGTCGCCCGGTGATAATCTGGTGGAATGATAAAGATTCACGTCGTCGAGCAGGCCCTCAAAGTGGTCGTTGGACGGGCGGCCCGGCCAGCCCTGGATATTGTCGTATCCGATCCGCCAGTAGCCGGCGGCCCCGTACTTCTGGCCTTCGGTGACGGATGGGTCCGAGGCTTTCAGTTCGCCGTCTACGAATAGCTCAATGCCACCGGGCGAAAGGGTAGCCACGACGTTGTGCCATTCCCCGTCATTGAATGACTCCGCCGTGTTGATGGTCAAATGAGCGCCGAGGTATATTCCGAAGTACAACTGCCCCGCGTTATTCATGTAGATGTGGCGGTCGTACTGACTGCTCGCGCCGGTTTGTGACGTGCCCATACCGAGCAGTTTTCCGCCCCTGGTTGTACTGGTCTTGAACCACAGGCTGAGGGAGAAAGCATTGGTCCCTTCGATATCGGGGGGAAAGGAGGTAGTCGTGGTGATGTAATCGTCCACCCCGTCAAAATCGTAGGCGGAATCTTCCCGGCCAAATCGGTCAGGCGCGAGCACGGGACCGCTGATGATCCCGTCGTTACCGCGGCCGGTGGCGTCGTCCGGATTGCCGTGGAAGGGGAAGGCGGAGGTCAGTCCCGTGGTAGTCGCCTGCGCGAGACTGAGGTAGCTCGCCGTTACTTCTGCCCGCTGGCTTTCCTCCCCGTATGCGTCCACGGCAGCCACGTAGAAGTTCCGGGTGAAGTCGATGGGTGGCGTGGTGTAGCTCGGACCCGTAGCTCCGGCGATGGCACTGCCGCCGGTGGGGACCGTATACCAGCGATAACTCCCACCGGGCCGGGCACCCGAGGCGGTGAGCGTGGTGGCTTCCCCACAGCTTTGGCTACTCTGGGTGGCCGGTACGACGTAGAGCGTCAGCGGGGGGGAGTCGGTTATCGTGCCACCATCGTGGTACACCCGCGTTTCCAATCGGTAGTTGCCGGCGGCCAGGTCGTTGACCGGCACGGTATAAGTAAATGGCGCCGCGGTACGGGTATGAAAAACAGTTCCGTCCAGTACGACATCGATGCGGGTGATATTCTCCGAAATGACCGTGCCGTCAACGTCTAGGTCTACGGTAGCGGGCGCGGTGTGAACGGATTCGTCTTCGGGCGCGATGATGACGTTGATGGCTTCCGTGCCGTACACTTCGAATTCCCAGATGGAATAGCCATAAGGGGCCAGCGCCCGGGCGGTACCGTACATGCGCACG
>JBASAV010000818.1:0-4925 GCA_049650785.1 Lewinella sp.
ACCTTGAAGTGGGGGTCGGAATCGTGAAGTGCGAACAGCGTCACGTCATGTCCCCGGCGCATCAATTCCTGCGTCAGGCAGTGCGTATGCATCTCCAGTCCGCCGTGAAAGGGCTCGGCGATCGGAAATTTCAGGTGGGCGATGATGGCAATCTTCATAGATGATCGGTGGTAGTCAGGGCAAGTGCCGCACGCGTTGGGCTTTCTGTTATTTGCGAAATCATCCGCTTTCTTCTAACTATGACTTTTGGACGAGGGTTTTGAAAAAGAGCAAATGCTTTTCCACATCGACCGCTACCCTACCCTCGTCGATAATTAGGACGGGGACTAATCCTTTCGTTCACCCAGGAGTTAGATCATTAAAGTTTCTCTATATGGTCACCGTATTTCCTCTGTCGCAACCCAACTTGCTCGGCTTCACCCTCGACGGGGAGGTGGACGAAGAAGGTATGCGCAAACTATTGATGGCCATCGAGGCCAAAGTGGTGACCCACGGACGCATCCGTTTGCTCGGCAACATCAAGAACGTCAAGGGATTCGCTAGCTATCAGTCCTTCTGGAATACCATAAAGGGTAAGCAGGAGCTGCTGGACAAGATCGAGAAATACGCGGTCCTGACCGACCACAGTTGGCTGTCCGCCATCACCGGCGGGATCGACTACTTCACGACCCGCATGGAGGTGAAGACCTTCAACCTAAGCGAAGGGGAGGTGGCCCACCAGTGGCTGAAGCGCGACCGGGAGGAACCCCGTACGGCCAACTCCGTCAAGGCGGTCGACCTGGGTGACGAGCGACTACTGGGTTTGGCCATCGTGGGGAAGATGTACCCGGCCGATTACGATCGCATCAATATCCTGGTCGGCGAAAAGGTAAAACACTACGGCAAGGCCCGCATCCTGCTGGAGATCGTCAGTACCGACGGCATCAATGCCCGAACCCTCTGGGAAGACCTGAAGGCCAGCCTTAAATTTTACAAGGACCTGGAACGCGTAGCCATCATCGGCGACCAGTCCTGGCTAAAGACCAGTGTGAAACTCAGTGATCTGCTTACCCCGGGTTTGGAGCTGGCCGCCTTTTCTTCTACCGAACGGAGACGGGCTATTGCCTGGCTGGACTAGTAGTCGTCAGCTTTGCTCACTGTGTCGTATGGTAGTCGGTAGTACCATTATCCGGCAAGTGAAAGTGACCTCGCCGATACACTACCTTACTACCGACTATACAGCTGGCGCAGCCAGCGACTACCGTACTAAACCCTACTCCCTAACCCTCGGCCGGATGATCAGGCGAAGACTCTGATTATAATTGATGTAATTGTACAGCCAGTTCAGGAAGACAAACACCTTGTTCCGGGTACCCAGGATGGCGAAGAGGTGGACCAGCAGCCAGACCAACCAGGCCATCACGCCACCGAAGTGAAATTCCGGCTTGGGAATATCGACCACGGCGCGGGCACGCCCGATGGTGGCCATACTACCTTTATCGTGGTAGTGAAATTCTTCCCAGGCTTCGCCGCGAGCGTGGCGGTGGCGCAGAT
This sequence comes from Lewinella sp., assembly GCA_049650785.1. GTDB lineage: Bacteria > Bacteroidota > Bacteroidia > Chitinophagales > Saprospiraceae > Neolewinella. Next base: position 1,534 of record JBASAV010000818.1, read on the forward strand.
TTTTGGCCAGGTGCTCGCCCATCTGGATGGCCACCTGAGCTACCTGGGGATGTCCCTTTGGAAAGTCGGGCTCCTCCATGTAGGCCACGTCACCGATGGCGTAGATGCTGTCGGTCCCCTTCACGCGGCTGAATCGATCGACGGCCAGGCGATTGCCATAGGTGATGGATTCTTCCGGCAGACCCGGTACGGGCATGCCCTTCACGCCGGCCGCCCAGATCACCTTTTGGGTAATGATGACGCGACCATCGTCTAGGGTAACCTTACGGCCGTCAAAACCGGTCACCCGGCTGTTGAGGATAACCTTTACCCCCAGTTCCTCCAGGTAGCGCAGCGCCTTTTCGCTGCTGTTGGCGCTCATACCCTTCAGGATCACGTCGCCGGACTGGATGAGGTAGATATCAAACTCTTCCTCCACGTGCAGCTCGGGATAGTCTTTCGGCAGCACGTGGGTTTTCATCTCGGCCAGGGACCCGGCTAGTTCGACACCCGTCGCGCCGCCTCCGACGATGACGATATCCACGAGTTCCTGTCGGTCGTCGTAGCCCGGTGTGGTGAGGGCGTCTTCGTAGTCGTCCAGGATGGCATTGCGCAACTGCAGGGCTTCCACCACGGATTTCATGGGCAGGGTATTCTTCTCCAGCTCTTCGTTTCCGTAGTAGTTGGTATCAGCGCCGGTTGCGACGATGAGGTGGTCGTAATTGCAGTGGCCGAGTGGTGTCTGTATCTGTTTGGCTACCGGGTCCACGTGGGTTACCTCCGCCATGCGGATGAAAAAGTTGGTTCGCCCCTGAAAGAGCTTTCGGAAGGGAAAGACAATACTACTGGGCTCCAGCCCCGCCATGGCTACCTGGTAGAAGAGGGGTTGGAACTGGTGGTAGTTGTTGCGATCGATGAGCACAACCTGGTAATTCGCCTTTACCAGCTTACGGGCCATCTGCAAACCGCCGAATCCCCCGCCAACGATGACAATCCGCTCCAGCGGGCTTTCGGGAATGTTAATCTTAGTTGTAGGATCCATATGCTGGCAGTAAGCTCTTAGGTAAGGATAAGGTTCGCCGTACCAAGGTGGCGGCGGTAAAACCAGTGTCGCCGATGGAACCGGAACGATGTGCGGCACACGGCGACAGACCGTTTTCTGTATATTGCTTCACGAAACCTTCGATCATGCAAAAGAAAAGTATACCAAGTAACCGTCGTCAATTTCTCCGGACGGCCGCCGGCGCTGCCGCGGCCTTTACCATCGTTCCCCGACACGTGCTCGGCGGGAAAGGCTTTCAGGCCCCCTCCGACACGGTTAACATAGCTGCGATCGGGTCGGGTGGCAAGGCGACCAGTACCCTCCGCAATTTAGTCAGTGAAAACGTTATCGCGCTCTGCGATGTCGATGACAGCCGCGCCGCGGAGAGCCGGGAACGATTTCCGAAAGCCTCTTACGACCGGGACTTCCGGGTGATGCTGGACAAATACGGCGACGATATCGATGCTGTAGTAATCACCACACCCGACCATATGCACGCCACCGCCGGGCTGGCCGCCATGGAGATGGGTAAGCACGTATACATCGAAAAACCCCTGGCGCGCACCATCGCCGAAGTACGCATGCTCACCGAGATGGCTAAAAGTAAGCCGGAGCTCATCACCCAAATGGGCAACCAGGGTGCCAGTGGCGACGGCATACGCCGCACCCAGGAACTCTACGAAGCGGGACTGATCGGGGATGTCCACACCGTTTATGCCTGGACGAACCGCCCCATTTGGCCACAGGGCGGTCAAATTCCACAGGGCACCGATCCGATTCCGGCGGACTTTGACTGGAATCTCTGGCTAGGTATAGCGCAGATGCGGCCCCACAACAGCGCCTACCATCCCTTCGCTTGGCGGGGTTACTGGGATTTCGGTACCGGAGCACTGGGTGACATGGGCTGCCACATCATCGACACGCCTTTCTACATCCTCGATCTCGGCTATCCGGTCAGTGCCGAGGCCAGCGTGGTGCAGGTCTTCAGCCAGAACTGGAACGCCGATTACACGCCGGAAACCTGTCCGCCGGCCGCTAAGATCCACGTGAAGTTTCCCGCCCGGGGAGATAAGCCACCCGTCGAACTGATCTGGACCGACGGCGGTATCCTGCCCGGACGGCCCGAAGAACTCGGCGTTGACGAGCAGATGGGCGACGGAACCAGCGGCTTCATCATGGTGGGTGACAAGGGCAAACTCATGGCCGATACCTACGGTCAAAATTCACGCTTGCTTCCCACCAGCCGGATGGAAGAGATCAACGTGCCCGAAACGTTGCCCCGTGTAGCGACCAGCCACGAGATGGACTGGATCAACGGCATCAAGGAAGGTTACCAGCCCAGCAGCCATCTGGGAAAGGCCGGCCCGCTCACGGAAACGATCCTGATGGGTAACCTGGCGGTTCGCGGCTACGAATACCGCTTCCCGAAGATGGGAGGAGAAACGGATGAGTATGAGCTACGCGGCCGTACTCGTCTGCTCTGGGACGGTAAGGAAATGCGAGTCACGAACGTAGAGGATATGAACCGCTTCGTAGGTCCGGGAGATCTGCGCTCTTTCTAAGGGGTAAGGTGAATGCTAATCCGGTTCCGACCAACTTCCCCGCTCGGTGTCTTCGGCATCGATGGTAGCGAGCTGATCGATAAAGGTGGCGCGGGGAATAGACTCCGCGCCGAGGCTCAGCAGGTGATTCGTCTCCTGCTGGCAGTCGATCAGGCGATAGCCGCGTTCTGCTAAGCGGCGGACCAGACTGATGAATCCGAACTTGCTGGCATTTGGCCGCTTGAAGAACATGCTTTCCCCGAAGAATACCCGGCCGAGCGAAAGACCGTATAAACCACCTACGAGTTCATCGCCCTCGTATACTTCCACGCTGTGGGCGATCCCCAGATCGTGCAGGCCGACGTAGCCATCGATCAGGTCGTCAGTGATCCAACTGCCCCACTGGCCCGGACGGTACAGGGCACGGCACTGTTCCATTACTTCGCGGAACGACTGATCGTAAGTGACGTGATATTTTGCCTGGTTGAAGTAGGGGCGCATACTCTTGCTCACCCGAAGCTTCTCGGGGTAAAGGACACAGCGAGGATCGGGGTGCCACCACAGGATGGGCTCGCCCTCGGCAAACCATGGGAAAAATCCGAGTCTGTAAGCACTAAAAAGCCGCTCCGGCGTCAAATCACCGCCAAAACAGGCGGGGCCTTCACCATTCGTTCGATGTGGGTCGGGAAATAACTCCGGGAAACGGGGATCGAGTCGATAAAGCGGCATTCATTATCCTTTCCCCTCAATGACGGCACTCAGGCCGCGATCGCATAGGGCTTCTTTCTTAGGCCTCAGTTCGTTGAAGGCGGCGGACTTAACGGTAGCCT
>JBASAV010000819.1:0-5798 GCA_049650785.1 Lewinella sp.
GGCCGCTCCATAAATGGCGTTGGGCACCGAGTTGCTCCGGCCGCCAAGGGTAGAGAAGCCGTAGTCCTGTTCGCTGTAGGAAATGTTGAACGTAGCGTTCATCTGAAACCAGGGGACCGGTGTAATATCCGTAGTCAGCTTGGTCGTATACCGCTCGTAGAATTGCCCCCGTTGAGTTCCCGTGTTATTGAGGTAGCCGAACGAACCGTAACCCCTCATTTTGTCCGTACCGCCACTCGCGCTGATGGTATGCTCCTGCGCAACCCCCGTCCGTGTCACGAAGTCGGTCCAGTCGGTATTCTCCACGAGATCGGGGTTGAAGGTGCCTTCCTGCCATCCTTGCAGCACGTTGTCACGCGTGGTCTGACCGTCCAGTGGACTATCGAAGATGGTCCGGTCATTTTCCAGGGTCGGGTCGTCGGGATGCGCGTACGTATCCGGGTCCAGGTTATAGGCCGCCCAGCGTCGGAATTCGATAAACTCCTGTGCACTCATGGAGGGAGCTAGATCCACTATATCAGAAGTGGTGACCGTACCGTAATAGTTGAGCTGAAACCGACCACTTTGGCCCTGTTTGGTAGTCACGATGACTACGCCATTCGCCCCGCGCGATCCGTAGATAGCCGTGGCGGAGGCATCCTTTAATATATTGATGGATTCAATATCACGGGGATTAAGGGTTTCAATAGCCGATGATGACAAAAGCGGAATACCGTCCACAACGAAGAGCGGAGAGTTACTCGCCGTTAAGGAGCGATTACCCCGGATCCGTATGGAGCCGACCGTTCCCGGCCGCTGGCTACTCGTAATGTCTACCCCTGCAGCTTTACCCTGCAATGCCTCAAAGGCGTTATTCACCGGTTGCGTGGTAAGCTCGTCGGCCTGTACGCTCACCACGGAACCCGTCACGTCGGACTTCCTCTGCGTCTGATAACCTACCACCACCACTTCGTCCAGAAGCGTGGCATCCGATTGCAGCACCACATCATAGGTAGCTCGGTTATCGATGGTTACTTCGGACGGACTGTAGCCGGCATAACTGAATACCAGAACGGCACCTGTCTCGACGTCTATAGAGTAGGTACCGTTGAAGTCGGTCTGCGTTCCGCGGCTGGTACCCTGAACCAGGACGGTGGCACCGGGTAGGGTGAGACCATCCGTGTCACTGACCGTTCCGGTCACTGTTTTTTCCTGGGCACTGGTGGCAATACTGAATAGTAGAAGGGGTAGGAAAAGTAAACAACTACGAAGGGGTTGTTTCATGATCAATCGTTTTCAAACATTTGGATGAGTAAACCAAGTCGGTCTGTCGGCTATCCCGTCTTCGCGGGTAACCGTTGAGGTTCTTGATCCACAATGTACCCGAAGCTGGTTGGGCACGACTTATCACAGCCTGCCAATCCCTATCTAGTGCTGCAAAACGGCGTAATCACGAGACATAAACAAAGCACCATCCTCTTGAACCACATAAAATCCTATGGAATTGGCGAAGCTTCCCATGGACTTTTCAGCCGCCAGTTAAGCATCGACTTTACGTGTGTCCCCTTACGGTGGCAGAGCCACCGAGCTGCCCCGCTCCCATCTCCCTAGTTGGCGGTTGACTAGCTCTTCCCTCGACGTTTTTCAAACAATTTCATGGCGCTGTACGCAGGACAAAAGTCCGCAAATAGCGGTGGCATCTTTGGGCAACCATCTTTCATCTCCAAGCTAGCTTCGATGACGATTCATTTGCACGGTAATGCGCTGGAAGCTGGAGCAGGCAGTCGGGCGACCATTTAAGGCACAGGATTACCGCCTTCCAATTTGACTTGGATCCATATCGTCACATGACGACTATAAATTCTTCCGGTAACGGGTCGGACTACAATCGTAATGCTTGCGGAAGGCCCTGGAAAAGTTAGAAGCTTCCGATATGCCCACCCGGGTAGCTACCTCGGAAACGTTGAGTTTCCAGTCCTTTAGCAGATCCGCGGCTTTTTCCATCCGGACTTGCATAATGAACCCGGAAGCCGTGCTGCCCGAGATAGTATTCAACTTACGGTATAACTGTCGGGGACTTATATTAAGATGATCTGCCAGCAGCTCCGGATTAAATCCGGTGTCTGCCATATGCCGCTCGATGACCTCGACGGCACTACTGATAAAGCTTTTATCCAGCCGGCTCTGACCATCCGCTTCTTCTACCCTGTCGTCCTTCTCCGGAGCATTCCGCTTTAGGGCAGTACGATTCGCGATCATACTCTGGATTTGCGCTTTCAGTACGGCGACGTTGAACGGCTTGGAGAAGTATACGTCCGCTCCTGAACTTAGCCCGGCTACCCGGTCGTGGTCATGCCCTTTAGCGGTCAACAGGATGATTGGAATGTGGCTGGTCCTATCGCTTTGCTTTAGCCGCTTACACATCTCCGTACCATCCATCCCGGGCATTAGGACATCAGATACGATCAGGTCGGGAATTTCCCTGGACGCGGTGCTCAATCCGTCGATCCCATTGCTTTCCGCCAGAACCCGGTGTGCAATATTAAGCTCTATCTCCAGGTAGCGCCGTACTTCCGGGTTGTCCTCGACGATCAGAACCGTTGATGGCTTACTGTCTTCACCGGATGCTTTGCAACGAGTACTACTTGGGGCGAATACTTCCTCCGAAGGGGCCTGATTCGCCGCTAGCGCTTCTTCCGGTTGATAAGGAAGGCCGATCTCCACCCACATTCTCTTCCGCGGCTCGCTTTTATAACGGATGGTTCCGTTCAGTAATTCCACGTAGGTCTGAGCAAGTAAATCCTCCGCTTCGGTGCATATACCCATTGGAACCTGCGTGCATTCGCTGGTCGGTTGGCAAATGGAGTCGCTTTCGTCGGTATTTGATATACACCCCTTTGTGTTCTCGGCGGAGATGTAGAGGGTATTCGCTAATGCTTTTATTGTTAGGGATATCTTACCTCCCAGGGGAGTGTGCTTAAAAGCAGTGGTGATTAGATTGGTAACGATGTATCGCAACTTATCCGGATCGAATCGGCCAATAAGCTCGGCGGGAGATGTGCAGCTGTAGCTAATATTCCTTGCCTCCGCCACGGGGTTGAAAGCCTCGATCACCTCTTCAATAATGCCCACCCCATTGACCAAAGTGTAGTTCAGCGTTAAGTCCGACGACTCAACCCGACCGGTGTCATTCTCCCGCTCTAAAACCTTGGAGCCTTGCTTGGCAGTTACGGGCTTTGAAGTCCTCCGTCCCGGCGAAGCGGAGTTCAATTCCCCGTATTCGGACATACTTCGACCGATACCGGACATCCGAGTTTGCTGTCTTTTCCTATTCCGTCGTCCGCTCGTATTGGAACTTCCGTCCGAAATTTCTTCCTCTCCACTGAAGCGGGTACGCTTTTTCCGGTACACCACACACGATGCCAGACCAAATATCATGGAGAGGTGGTAAAGTCCAACGGCGTTCGGGGAGGCATACCAGGGCGGCTTGATGGCTACCTTTAAATCAACCGTCTCCGTCAGCGTCCCATCCGCGGCAACGGCCCTGGCCTGAAACGTATACTCGCCGGAGGGCACTTTGGTAAAGTCAATGCGCCGATGCTTCGTAGGAAGCCACTGTTCCTGATATCCCAGTAGGCGATACTGATAGGTATGCCCGACCGTATCCTGGGTTAGTGTTAGTAAGTCAATTCCAAAATCCCGGTGATGATGATCGAGGGTGATCTTATTCGTTACCATCAGTGCCTGGTCCAGCACAACCCGGTTGAAAACGCTCTGGCCGGCGTCGATCGCCTGCCCCCCGATGTATAGGCGGGAAAGGACCAGTTTGGAAACCGGTGAATAAGTAGGGTGCGTAACCTTAAGGATCTTCCCCCCCCAGGTGGCTACCCAGAGGGTTTGCTCTTCGTCTACGTAGAAGGTCGAGACAAAATTTTCCCGCAGATGACCGGGTTGGCCGGGATAAGGATAATGAATCGTTTCCTTGCCATTCTCCAGATCAACTGCCTTTAACTGGTTACCCTCAATAAAATACCTGGCTCCGTCAACGGGCTTATTTTCGTTTAGCACCGTAGCGGAGAGAGCCAGCCGGGTCTTTACGGCGGCGGGTACGCGGGCTTGATTGGGGAGGTAAAAAGAATCTTGCGGGTAGGAATATCGGATGTACCGCTGATCGGCGGTGAGCGCCCATATCTGCCGATCTTCATCCGAGATCATATTCCGGATCCGGTCGTCAGCGATGGGCCAGCCTTTACTGACGGGCGGGGTGTAGGTGTCGTATTCCTTGCCGTTGAAGCGATGCAGCCCACTCCTGGTGCCGAACCACATAAACCCGATGGAGTCCTTTGCTATACCCAGTATCTGGCTGTTGAGTCCGGCGTGGGGATCATCAACTCGTTCAAATTGCCGGTTTTGGGAAAATAATCCGGCGCTGCCTCCTAGGAATAGGAGTAACAAGTGCACGACCGCAATCTTCCGTTTGTTTGTAAGGGGCTTCAGGTGCATAATCAAACTAGTCGCGCTGTTCCTTAGCGTTGTTCTGTGGGTCCGAGCAACTTTCTATGGCCCCTGACTGCGCCGCTTTAAGCCAGTATTATAGGACCACAGAGATAAATTCGGTACTACAATGTAATATAATTGAGGCTTGCAAAGAAGGCGTGGGCAAATAAATCACAATATTTAATTTCCTCGGTTCTAGGAGGCCTTATCCTTTAGGGAACCTGAATATATTCGTAATTATTATATATGTTTTACGTCAGGGTGGCCCCTTTGGACTGCTAAGATTCGTGCAGATGGCATACGTATGCTGTGCTGCGTGATGACTAGGGTGCTTACCGCTAGTAACTGCCTTCCCTTTTTGGAGCTTGGCAGACAACATCGATGAGTAGTGGGTGTGTAGCGCTCTCCAGTCTGATGCGGATGAGCTGATTGTCTAATCGCTTTCAAAGGCCAGCACGCGAAATAAAAAAAGCAGCCAACGTAACGTTGACTGCTTCGGTAATTTAGTAGACCCACAAGGACACCAACTACCCTTATTTGATGGACCGGCAACCAACAGCAAAACGGGGCCAATCTTGTTAAAACCTTAGTGTTTGCAGTAGGTCCGGCACCTTCCAGCAGTTAAGACGAATAAGATAGGGCAAGGACTGATAAAGGAAAAACCAGCACAAAACCGACAACCGCCTTTTTTTGGTTGTCGGTTTCCGCTACCTTAGCCAGCGGTAACAATTGTATTTCCAAACTTCCCCGTCATGGCTACGGTCAACTTCAATTTGCGCAGCCAAAGCAAGGCCAAAGCGCAACCCATTTCCCTAATCTTCCGGCACCAAAATTTGCGGGTTGTCTATTCGACTGGCCTAAAAGTTTCGGGCAAACATTGGAGCACCGACCGCCAGCGGGTCAAAAACGTGACCCATGTACCGGAACGGGACCGGATCAACAACACACTCAACCAACTGCAAGCGGAGGTAAAGCGGTGGGCGGTCGGTCAGATTGAGGCCCGCCAGCCGGTAACCGCCGACGCGCTAAAGCAACACTTAGACGACTTTACCGGACGGCGACCCGGCCCCCGCCGGGAGTTCTTCCCGTACTTCCGGGCCTGGATAGAATCCGCCCCGGGCCGGATATTGCCAAAGACGGGGAAACCACCCACCACCGGAACAATTAAGCAGTACCGGACTACCCTAGCGAAGTTTAGCGAGTTCGCCAAAGCATACCGGCGAACCATCGACTTTGGTACTATTGACCTTCCGTTTTACGACGATTTTGTTAGCTGGCTACAAGGCCAAGGAGCGGCCCCCAACACGGTGGGGAAATACATC
>JBASAV010000820.1:0-7156 GCA_049650785.1 Lewinella sp.
ATACATATCTTACTTAGGTAGAGTGTGTTTGCAGAACCTAATCAATTCGGTACTGCGTGTTCATAGTGTAATCCCGGTACAAGGTACATTCCCTTCTTCTATTGTAAAGTCAATGTTAACTACTTACCGTCCGCGGGCAGGTGACCTTGACGTTCAAGTACTCACCACTGTACGGTTTCTCACTTTTTGAGCGGTGCAGTTGGTAAATGCAGGGGATAAAAAATAGATGTTAAACTTCATAAATATTTTACAAAAGCAGACAATATAACTCATTGCTGCACTTCTCAGCGAGTTATCGGCACCAAAAACATACGGGAGGGGCCTAGCCGTACGAAGCTTCGCTTACGGCTACGGAAACTGCTCAAGTCAATAAAAACTTGGCAGTCTAATAGAATTCTGAGTAGGGGGGAAGAGGGTGCCCGATGAACGGGCGACTGAGTGGTCTCGGATGGAATCGAACCATCATCGCAGGCTTCGGAAACCTGTATACTATCCGTTGTACTACGAGACCGGACATCTCCCGCGGGAGCGGACGCAAAAGTACAGCAAGGAGGGGAGATGACCAACTAGTCTACGCGAAAAGCGTATTAAAGCTTAGTAGTTGGTCGGAAAGCTCCGGCGTACTCACCCGTTACAAGCCCCGCGATATGTTCCCCTCCCCTAAAAGCTATTTTCCTGCGCTCGCCGCCCTATTTATACTACTGGGTGTTGCCTCCTGCGTATTCGTGCAGGACCGGTACGCCTACCTGCCGCCCGGCCCCTACCGGGGTGTCCTGGAGCTGGAGTATAATCCCATCATCCCTAACCCGAAGGGAGAGCCGCTGCCCGAAAAGGTAGATCTGGAATTTGATGAGGTAACCGAGGGTGCCCTCCCGTTCACCTTCGACGTCGTGTACGAGAACGACACCAGGTTCCACCTAGTGCTACACAACGGAGCGGAAGAGATCGTCGTACCGGCTAAGGATATCCAGGCGGGTCGCGATCAGAGCATCGGGCGGGATACCATCCGGATCAACTTTCCGGTCTACGATACCCACATCAGTGCCTACCACGAAGAGAACGTGATCGAAGGCGTCTGGGTAGTACATTACCGAGACAACTATCGTATTCCGTTCAAGGCCTACTTCGGTAAGGATTTTCGGTTTACGTCTCTGCGAAAGGAGCCGGTCACCGATGTCACGGGGACCTGGGCCGTTGACTTCGCCGGCTCACCCGATGAAGAGCCGTACCTTGGTATTGCCGAGTTCGAGCAACGGGGTAATCAGCTGACGGGCACCTTCCGGACTGAAACGGGCGACTATCGATACCTAGAGGGAACGGTCCAGGGAAATAAACTTTACCTCAGTGTCTTCGACGGTAGTCACGCCTTCCTTTTTGAGGCGTTGATCCGCGAAGACGGGACGCTCTCCGGTACGTTCCGCAGCGGACGACATTACATCACCGACTGGACGGCCCGGCAGGATGATCAGGCGCAACTCACCAGTCCGGACGAGCTCACCAAACTGCGTGAAGACATACCGCTTGCCTTTTCATTTGCCACTCCGGAGGGAGATACAGTGAGCCTGGAGGATGTGGACGGACCCAAGCTGATCCAGCTTTTCGGAACCTGGTGCCCCAATTGCCGAGACGAGACTAATTTCTTGAAAGCGTACCTGGAAGAAAACGACGTCGATGACTTGTCGGTGATCGCTCTGGCCTTCGAGCAATACGGAGCGGAAGACGATCGCAGCAGGCAGGCGGTGCGGCGTTACCGGGAGAATATGGAGGTGGAGTGGCCCATACTCCTTGCCGCCAGTAATGACAAGCGGGAGGCCGGACGGGCCCTGCCCATGCTCAACCAGGTGATCAGTTATCCCACGCTACTCTTTGTGGACCGGGATAATCGGGTAAGGCGCATCCATACCGGATTCAACGGGCCGGCTACCTCCAAATACGCCGAGTTCGAGGAGAGCTTTGATACCAGCGTGCAGGAACTGCTTGCCGGGAATCCGGAAGAGGGAACGGATCAGTAGCGTCCGAGCAGGTCGAGTTGGTGAATCAGGAATTCGCTCGTCGGGTGATGGCTCAGTGCCTCCTCCACATAGCGACGTGCCGCGGGATAGTCCTCGGCGGCGAAGTAAAAATTACTGGCCGCTACGAATGCCGTAAGCGTCCAGAGTCCGCGGTCATTAGCCTGGGGGAGGCGTTCGAGTTGCGCTCGGAAATAATTTAATTCCCGCAGCCCATCCGCCTCGCGGTCGCCGGCGAAATGATCGCGGACCGTGAGCGCCGATTCCCGCAGGATGATGTCTGCGTAGCGGGCGTTGGTGTCAACGAAAGGATGCTTGCGAACCGCGGTTTTCGCTCGTCTGACCTGCTCTTTAGGGTCGGCGTGATGGCGCTGTATCTCGTGCAAACTGAGTTCGGCCACGTACGCTTGGTAGTGTGGATTCTGCGTGTCCCCGCTTAACAGCTGTTCGGCAAGCTCCAGTGCGGGCACTACTTTTCCCTGGTCTATGTAATGCTGCATCAGGCGGATTTCCCGGATGGTTTCCAACCGGTCCGCCCATTCTTCGTGGCCCTTTGGAGCCTGTCGGGTGAACGATCGCGTGAGGGGAGATAAATCCTCTAGTCGGTCTGCGGCCAATATTGCCCGTTGCTGCCGGTCGAAGGTCTGTAGGAGCAGGGTAGGGTAGTACGAGTCATCGGGATTCTGCTGCCATTCCTTGAACAGCCGGTCGGCCTGTAGGTCGGTACGCAGGGCGGAGAATGCCATTATCTGCAGTTCCGTGGCGCGTGCAAAGACGTCGAGTGCCGGCCGATCATCCAGTAGGCGGGCTTGGTCAAGATGTGCGCGGCTGTCAGCATAGTTACCCTGGCTGTAGGCTCGCTGGGCTAGCCGCAGTTGTTGGAACCCCGATAGTTGGCGCATCGTCAACCGCTGGTCCGGGTGGTAGTAATAGCGATAGAAAACACTGTCGGATTGCCGTTCGGAAAGCGAGGGCAGTTCGGGTGACACGGTACTTCGGATGAGGGAAAGGTATTGGCGGCGAAAAGTGGTTTCGGTGGATTCGTCGTGCTCGGTGGCGCGGGGATGCCGAACCGCTTGCCGGTATCCCGAGGGGTCTACGAGCAGGTAGGTTTCCCAGTGGTCGACGTACAGTTCATGGGCAACGTTAAAATGCTCCAGGCTAAGCGCAAAAAGGATGGTGGCCGTAGCATCGCTGTAAATCCCGTCGCGAACCGCATCGATGAGCTCGGCATCGGGTCGAAACTCCTGCAAGAATTCTGCTTGCAGTCGCGTGGATATCCGCGTCAGTTTGTCCGCCAGAGGCAGGCTGCTTAATTGGTCCTCCCGGCGGAAGCGGCGAAGTACTTCCTCCAGCCGGCTTTCAACCAGGCGTCTGTTTTGGGTGACTTCCGGTCCGGCACCCGGCATAAGCATGCGGAGGCGGTCCTCCAGTCGCTCCGCCCGCAACGACAGGGTGAGCAGCATGAAAAAGAGTAAATACAATGATCGCAAGGCGGCGGATGTAATGGTCGTGATATCAGTCTGCCAAAGATAAGCGATGCCGAGATTTGGTGGTTCCCGATCCAGAAAGTCCTATCCGTAGCGTTCCGTATAAACGGCGCGGTGATGAAATGCGTGTCCGGCAGCGATGAACCCCATGGCGCGGCAACTCATGGGCCGGCCACTTACCGTGCCGGTGAAAGCCAGACCCTCTTCGGAGAATCCGCGGAAGAGCGCATGCAGGGACTGGCGGTGATCCCGAAACTCTGCAATCAGGTCCGAAAATTCGACGGTAGAGACATCGGCTCGGTCCGCGTAGTCATCCTGTTCGAAACCGGGTAGAGGGGTGGTGTCGCGTCGGGCCAACCGCAAGGCCCGGTAGGCGAAGATGCGGTCGGTATCTACTACGTGCTGGAGGGATTGCTTGATGGTCCATTTGCCGGGTGCGTAGGCAAAATCCTGCCGGCCGCTATCAACGCCCCGTAGATAAGTAAGCAGGGATGCCGTACTGTCCTGTAATGCCTCCGCTACTGCGAGATGTGGAGGTACCAGCGAAACGTAGCCAGCGTAGAATGGGGCGTATTCGGTTTCGGGTAGGTCAGGTGCAGTCATCGGTAACAGGTAGATCTTGATAAAAAACGAGAAGGTATTACTAATGATCCAAAAGCCGCAAAGCAGTTAAAAGCAAAAACTTTTACATAAATTTTTCAATCATACCACATATTACGTAATACGTAAACAAAACGAATATCACGAACTTTAAATTAGCTGCATCACTATATGTACAAAATTATAAACCGGAGATGTGGAATTTGTAAGAATAAAAAACATCGCGAACGTAATCACGTTGTTATATCAAATCAGTTAGACACACACTCTCATGTACCGCTAACTGAAATTACGAAACCCAGACTTAAACCTACTCACTTAAACCTCAGCTCACACCCAATTGCCCTCGTGGCAAATTAGCCCATTTATTCGGCTCCCGTCCGCATCACGTATGATGGCCATGATTCCCCTGAACCAGTATACCAAGATTTAAAAAAAGCGTGCCGCTAGGCGCTCCTGTTAGTCGAAATCCGTCGACATGGCCTTACTGTTTATGGAAATTCACCTAAATCCCTTTTTTCTAGATGACTGACCAGCAACTGATGTGATGTTACGAATATAGGTGGCCGGATGCCATATTCCGCCACCGCACCTAGCATGTATGTATTGTGTTTTGTTCAAAGTGTCTGTCATGGGAGGCCCGGTAAAATCCGGGCCTCTTTTTTATTTGGCGATCAGAGCGATGACCGCGATCTGTCAATTCTTGTTAAGTTAGCCCCTACCGGATGTTCCCGTACCGGTGGGGTAAAGGCAATTTTCCTGCGCGCCGCCGCCCAACTTCCCATCCGGAGTAACGCCAAAACAAAGATTACATGACAACCATCAAAGGTCCCGCCATTTTTCTCGCCCAATTCATGGGTGAAGACCCCCCCTTCAATAATCTCAACGATATCTGTCGGTACATGGCCCGGCTGGGTTACAAAGGCGTGCAAATACCCACCTGGGAAAGCCGACTGATCGATCTGGAGAAGGCTGCCGACAGTAAGACCTACTGCGACGAGATCAAAGGACGGGTAGCGGAACACGGCTTGGAAATAACCGAGCTAGCCAGCCACCTGCAGGGACAGATGGTTGCCGTCCATCCCGCCTACGATACGATGTATAATGCTTTTGCTCCGAAGGCCGCCAACAACGATCGGAAAGCGAAAATGGAGTGGGGAACCAACCAGCTGCTGCTCAATGCCAAGGCAAGTGCGAATATGGGATTGACGGCCCACCCGACGTTCTCCGGTGCCCTGCTTTGGCCGTTCGTGTACCCCTGGCCGCAGCGGCCGGCCGGGCTGGTCGATATGGCCTTCAAGGAATTGGCCGACCGCTGGCGTCCGATCCTCAACGCTTTCGACGAAGTAGGCGTAGACGTTGGTTACGAACTCCACCCGGGTGAAGATCTCCACGACGGCATCAGCTTCGAGATGTTCGTGGATGCTCTGGACGGTCACGAGCGGGCGCAGATCAACTACGATCCGAGCCACTTCGTGCTTCAGCAATTGGATTATTTACAATTCATCGACCTGTACCACGACCGGATCTGCGCCTATCACGTAAAGGACGCGGAGTTCAATCCGACGGGCAAGCAGGGGGTCTACGGCGGCTACCAGGGTTGGGCCGACCGCGCCGGCCGCTTCCGGAGTCTGGGGGACGGTCAGGTTGACTTTAAGGCGATCTTCTCCAAGCTGAGTAAATACGGCTACGATAGCTGGGCCGTACTGGAGTGGGAATGCGCCATCAAGAGTAGCGAGCAGGGAGCCGCTGAGGGAGCCCCCTTCATTGCGGAACACATCATCCAGGTAACCGATAAGGCCTTCGATGACTTCGCGGATGCCGGTACGGACGAGGCCGCCAATAAATCGATACTTGGTCTGTAAGCAAACCGCCCTTCGAAGTACGTGGTGTTTACCGCTCCTGGCCGTTTTTATATCCCTTTGCCACTGTACGGGTGAGCCGGAATGTGCTGAGCTTGCCATCGCCAAGACGGAGCCGACGGACTGTTTAACGCTAGCCACGGGATCTCATCTTCCGCGTTTCGGGACGGACGGGGACCGATTGCTACTTTCTTATGTGGTGTCGGATACCACCGGGTCCAACCGACTCTTGGTGCGAGAGTGGACCGATGGCTCGTGGTCATCGGAGGAGGTAGTGGCCGAGGGGACAAACTGGTTCGTGAATTGGGCAGATTTCCCCTCGGTCAAACCCCTGGGGGCGGACCGCTTTTACCACTACCTTAGCTATAGTGGGGTGGGAACTTACGACTATGATGTTCATTTTGGAGTGGGCCACAGTAAAGAAGCTTCCTCTCAGGTCTTACACAATGACAGCATACCGGCGGAGCACGGATTCGTTTCCAGCGCTCACCGACCGGACGGTAGCCTGCAGGTGAGCTGGCTGGACGGACGCTACACCAAGCAGGGGGGAGAGCTTTCGACATCGGGCCACGATCACGGCAGCAGTGCAGGCGCCATGACCCTGCGGACGGCCGTGGTCGATTCGGACGGAGTGGTCAGCGAACGGCGCGAGCTCGATCACCGGGTTTGCGACTGCTGCAGTACGGCGACCGCCATTGTGGGAGGGCGGGCTCTGGTAGTTTACCGTGACCGCTCGGAAACCGAAATCCGGGATATGGCCTTCGTGCGAGAACGGGAAGATGGTAGTTGGTCCGAACCCCAACCTGTAAACCAGGACAATTGGCACATTGCGGGCTGCCCCGTGAACGGGCCGGCGCTGGCCGCTAATGAGTCCGGTGACGCAGCTACCGCCTGGTATACCGCCGCGGACGATCGGCCCCGGATCATGTTTGCCCGGTACGATAGCGTCGATGGCGAATTTGGTCCGGCCATTATCTTGGATGATGACAACCCCGCCGGTCGCGTCGATGTAAAAGTGGTCAAAGATGGCCTGGCGTACGTGCTAGGTTTAGGCCGGAGTGGCGAAGGCGATGTGGGTGATCTGAAACTATGGTCAGTCAAGGCGAGCAATGAGGTAAGTGTACGGACCGTCGGCGCCATGTCTACGGCGCGCAGTTCGGGCTTTCCGCGACTGGCCATTGACGGTGATGATGTG
>JBASAV010000821.1:0-8498 GCA_049650785.1 Lewinella sp.
CGGTGCCGAGCTGATGGGCATGGAAGCGGCGCTCTTTTGTCCCTCCGGCACGATGACCAATCAGCTCGCGATCAAGGTGCATACCCGTCCGCTAGACGAGGTGATCTGCGAAGAGAAAAGCCATATCTATCAGTACGAAGGGGGCGTATACAGCCTCATCTCCAACGTTAGCCTCAACATGGTGCACGGGGAGCGGGGCAAGATATTACCGGGTCAGATTGCCGCGGCCGTCAAGCCGGAATACGACTGGCTGCCCCGCACCCGACTGGTGGTGTTGGAAAACACCTGCAACAAAGGCGGGGGAAGTATCTATACAATTAATGAGGCCCGCGTCCTGGTGGAAGAGGCCCGGTCGCACAAACTGGCCGTCCACCTCGATGGGGCTCGTCTATTCAATGCGCTCGCCGAGACCAAGGAGGATCCCGCAGAATGGGGCCGGCTATTCGACACCGTCTCCATCTGTCTGAGCAAGGGACTCGGCGCACCGGTAGGTAGTCTGCTGGCGGGACCGGCGGACCTGATCAAGGAAGCCCGTCGCTATCGCAAGGTACTCGGCGGCGGCATGCGGCAGTCGGGCTATCTGGCCGCTGCCGGGTTGTTTGCCCTAAAGCACCACCGCGAGCGGCTGGGAGAGGACAACGACCGCGCGCGCCGTCTGGCCGAGGCCATCACCGATCAATCCTACGTAGAAAGCGTGGAAAAGACGGAAAGCAACATTTGCATCTTCCACCTGGCGGACCGTACCGCTCAGACGTTTCTAGCGCAACTAAGCGACAAGGGTATTCAGGCCACCCCGTTCGGTCCAAAAACTGTCCGGTTCACGACACACCTGGGCGAGGACGACCGGCAGATCGACTACGTTATCGAGCAACTCCCGCAGCTGGCCTGACCTCTTCGGTCGGTGCGGGGCGGTGGCGGATCGTATCCACCGGACAGATTTGCTCACACAACAGGCAGGCAATATCGCAGGGACGATCCACCGCAATGGTATCGAAGGGGCTGACGAAACCAGCCTCCTGCGGGCAAATGGCGACGCAGGCCCCACACTTTATACAGGCATTCCAGCCGATATCGAAAATTACGGGTTGCTGCTTGCTCATATCTTTTTAAATTCGGAAGTCGGGCTGAAGTAATCGGACATCGTCGCGTACAACTGACTATCCCGCTCGGCGATATTCATGTTGTGAAAGATGTCGGTCTTGATATCGTACAACTTCCACATTTTTTCCCCGACCGCGGTGAGCCAAAGATCCTGGTAAGCTTTGAGGGCGCCGTCACGCAGGGGCAAAGCATCTCCCAGGTGACCGGAAAGAAATTCTCCGGCAATTTTTCCACCGGCAACGGCGGTGTGCAGGCCCCCACCGGTGATCGGGTTCACGTGGCGGGCGGCATCACCGACCAGAATCATATTGTCGGCAAACTGCGTGCGCAGGGGGGAAGCTAACGGCACGCCCCCACCCTGAACTTCCAGTATCCGGGAATTAGCAAATCGCTCCCGGAAGAAACTGTCGGAGATGAAACGGTGCAAATGATCCTGGGCAGGCTCCTTAGTCATAGTGGCTATAACGCCCAGGCCGATCTCCGCGTAGCCATTCCCTTTCGGAAAAACCCAGGCGTAACCACCCGGTGCCCAGCGGTGTCCCGTGATGATCTCCAATAGCCCTTCCGTCTCGACGCCATCCACGATGAACTGCAGGCAGCCGGCCAGTTCCGTAATCTTGATGTGGGTCTGTAGTCCGGCCCACTTACCGACCTGCGACTGTAGCCCGTCCGCCCCCACAACGATGCGCGCCGAGACATCAATAGCCTGATTGTACCGACGCAGATGCACGGTACACCGACCGTCGGGCGTGGGGGTGTACCCCAGGCCTTCCGTTTTAAGCCATACGTCGACCCCCGCCCGTTCGGCCTGGGTCATCAGGTGGCGGTCGAAACGTCGACGATCTACCACGTAGCCCAGCGGTTTTTTTCCGGGCTCTGAGCCGTATTCTTCCGGCTTCAGCTGCCGATAGTCGTGCACCGTCCGTTGCCCCTCCTCGTCGTAAATGGCGAAACCGTAGATAGCTTCGTGTATAAATTCATCATCTGGAACGATACCTGCTGCCTCCAGCGCGTGACGGCTGATGGCACCCGAACACTGAATGGGTGCGCCCAGCTCCTGCCGTTTATCCACCAGCAGCACCCGCAGTCCCGCCTCAGCGGCAAAACGGGCCGTGGTCGACCCGGCGGGTCCGGATCCAACAATTAAAACGTCGTAATTTATTTGGGGCATGCAGCGCGATTGTCTACTGCCAAACCACTGCCCCGGTAGTGTGTTCAACGGGGCGGTCGGCCGCTAGCTTCCATCGCCCGACTTCCAGACCTGGTACCACCGCTTTTCGGACGCCCGGCGTTCTTCACGACGCTTCTCCCGGCGGCGTGCTTTGCGGCGCTTATTCATCTTTCTTTCCTGATCCTTATTCCAGATATCGTTGCGCTTACTGATAACGTAGCGGACGCTTACGGCGGTCTGGGTGTACAACACGGATTCACCCCCGGTGAGGTTAACCGCCGGCTTGAAGTCGTAGGAGATATTGATGCGCTTGAAAGTAGCTTCCAGTCCCACAATACCGGTGACCCCGATAGGGCCGTTGAAGGTTGCCCCCGTTTCGGTATCGATCTCGTTGTTCCACCCGGCGTGTGCACCCGCGCCGTAGAACAGATTGATCCGGCGGCTCAGCAGGGGTTGGTGTTGTTTGCCCAGCAGGGTAACGCTACCCTCGTCCTTCCCAATGGCCTGGTGAACGATCCCCTCCAGGACAAAATTCTTATGAATCTGCGGAACCCGCAGTTGTACGGTGGCGCCCCATTCCGTGCCTACACGGATACCAAAGGCCGCGTCGTAAGACTGGGCAGCAACCAAGGCCGGAAGGAGGCAGGACAACAAAATGACAATCAGCTTCATGCGCATCATAACGATTACGTAAATGACAATCTTATTGTTGTCGGAGCCTGAGGGTAGCGACCAGGCGGTGACCCAATTCGGAATCCGGATTGCTTAAGATTTTCTCTACGGGACCCCGCTCCACGATTTGGCCGGCTTCCATGAGGAGCAGCCAGTCAGTGGCCTTACGGGCCAGCTCCAGATCGTGTGTAATTAGGAGCACCCCGATACCCCGCTCGGTGCAGACCCGCTTTAGTACCGAAAGGACTTCTTCGCGGAGCGGGATGTCGAGTCCGCTAAGGGCTTCATCGCAGATCAACACGCGGGGGTCGGCGGCCAGCGCACGAGCGATGGCCAGGCGTTGTCGTTCGCCTCCACTCAGCTGGTGGGGGCGCAGCCGCGCGTACCGATCCGGGCTGAGACCCACTGCGGCAAGCAGCTCATCCACCTGCTTCGGACAGCGGCCCGGTAGGGCCTCCCGGACAGCGTAGCGGACAGACAGCCGCGGATTCAGGGAACCATAAACATCCTGAAAGATCATCTGCCCCCCAACAAGATGGCGGACCTGCTGAGGAGACGACGTGGCCGGGTAGGTTTTACCTTCCCGAACGATCTCACCCGCCGTTGCCAACCGCAGACCGGTCAGCCAGTTGGCTACGGTACTTTTTCCGCATCCGCTGGGCCCGATCAGCCCCATCCACTCCCCTTCCTGGATAGTAAAGGAGCAATCGGTCACCGCGGACTCCCCCGCCGCGGAATCCGCGAACCTGATGGACAGGGAACGGACCTCCACCAGTGGCTGTTTCGGTCCTGCGGGCTGTGGTGCCCGTGTCGTTGGCGATCGCCGCCGGCTAGTTGGTTGAACCACGGTGCTGCCTCCCGACAGCGTGACGGAGCGGTCAGTTACCCGCCGGATCAAACCCTGATCGTGGGTGATAAAAAGCAGTCCCATATTGTGGTCCCGGCGCAGCGAATCGAGTAGCCGCACGATTTCCAGTTCCGTGATGGAATCCAGCGCCGTGGTCGGCTCATCGGCGATTAGCAGGCGGGGCTGACCCGCGAGCGCCATGGCGATCATGAGCCGTTGCAGCTGCCCACCACTCAATTGGCCGGGCATCGCCGTCAACAGCCGTCCGCGAATGGCATCCAGTTCAACCTGACTAAGGAGGTCATCGAAATAGGTCTGGCTATCTACCCTGTCGGGTCTGAGGCGACTGATGGTTTCCCGTAGCTGGTGCCCACAGGTCAGGACCGGATTAAGTGCGGCGGCGGGTTCCTGAAAGATCATACCGATCTCACGTCCCCTAATTCCACGCAGTTCACTCGGACCGGCACCGATTAGCTCCACTGCCCCTCCATTCTTCAACTGATAGCGCGCTTCCCCCCGCACCCTGGCCTCGCGCTGGGGCAGCAACCCCAGCAGGGCGGATGCGCAACTGCTTTTTCCACTCCCGGACGGTCCTACCAGGGCCACCGCCTCACCGGGTAGTATCGAAAAACTTATGTCACTGACTGCCGGCGTGGGCTGCCCGTAGGAAACGCTGAGACCGTTGACATCGAGTAATTGAATCAAAATTGAATAGTCTTACCACTCCGGCAACATGGGGAGAAAGCTGTAGGATTCGGCTTTGTAATCGATTGCGGCGACGTACGATTCCCGACCGTTAGATATCATGAGGTAAGGAACGCGCAAGGGACCGTTATAGTGAGTCGCCTGACGAAATACGTCCGTACTGAGTTTGACCTGCGGCGCTTTACACTCGATGAGTAAGAAGGGACGCATGTGTTGGTCAAATACCAGGATATCCGTTCGACGTGGCTCCCCCGAAATAGTCACGCCCCGTTCTACCGTGATCCGGTTGCGGTTGTATCGCATGTCCTGGATCAGGAAGTGAATCAGCAGCTGGCGGACAAATTCTTCCGGTTGCAGGACCAGCCACTTGCGGCGTACTTCCCCCATGACCATACGCCGGTTGCCTTCCACGCGAAGATTGAGGCGGGAAGAGAATCGTTCCAGACGAAGGTCCAGGGGTTGGGGTTTACTCACGGTAGCTGCTTGCTAATTGCTGTAGCCTCGGGAACAGCCGGTCCAGTGCGTAGTTGAACTCGGTGGCATACTCCTCCAGGGTAGTGTTGACCCCCGACAATAATTTCGGCCGACTCAACCGCCCCTCCAGCCGGTCGAAGACCTGAGCCATTCCGGTTTTAGTGGTGTACATCCTGAGCCAGTCGCCCCGTGTCATACCACTGATGTAACCGGCTACCCGGTGATTGACGTGGGGTTGCGCGGCAAGCAGCCGCCCGTAAGCTACCTCCTTGAATTTACCGAACGGCTGCGGTCCCCATGCATCCCACTTCTGGTACAGGAAGTAGTCGAAGGCGATATCGGAAATTACCGGCGCGTAACGCCCGTGGCGAATCTTCAAAAGGCCGTTCAATTGTCGCACATCGGGATCGTGGTCCGTCAGGGCATCAATGGCGCGGTGAAAAAGCACCCCCCGCTGGATGCCGGTGGGAAGGGCCGCCAATTCCCGGCCACGGATAAAATCCCCTACGAAGTTCCCTACCTGCAAGTCTGCATCGAAGTGCGAAAGCGTGAGGTGGGCCAGGAAGTTCAACTTTCCTCGAGTTGGCGCTGGAAGTAGGCGTAGGTGTCCATCTGGGCGCGGAAATGCCCCTCTCCGGGCAGTGTCCTGCGATATTCGTTCAACCGTTCCGTTCCGACCAAGCGGGCACGCGCATTATCGCGCCACTGCATGTCCATGATACGGCGTAACTCCAATCGGATAAGATTATCGTAGATCGGCGTAACGACCTCGACGCGACGGTAAAGGTTGCGGTTCATCCAGTCGGCCGAGCCCATATATACTTTCTCCGAACCGTTGTTGCCAAAGATGAATATACGGGCGTGTTCCAGGAAGCGATCGATGATGCTGATGATTTGGATATTTTCCCGCTTGGACGGGCGTAACCGACAGATACCGCGGACGATCATGCGCACTTCTACTCCGGCACGGGCCGCCTCCCGGATCTTGCGGATCATGGTTTCCTCCTCCAGACTGTTCATCTTCAAAAACAGATAGGCATGTCCTCCGTCCTTGGCAATCGCGATCTCACGATCGATCAGGTTGAGGAACTCTTCCTCCATATTGAAGGGAGCTACCAGGAGATGTTTACAGCGCGGGAGGATGAGCTTGCCCCGTAGCAGGTCGAACACGCGTTCGACATCCTCGCCGAGGCTCGGACGGCTCGTCAGCAGCGCATGATCGGTATAGAGCTTTGCGGTTTTCTCATTGAAGTTACCCGTACCGATGTAGCTGTAGTGCGATTCCTGGCCCGAAGCCGATTTGCGGCGGATATGCAACAACTTCGTGTGCACCTTGACGGCAGGATAGCTGTAGCGAACGTAAGCTCCGGCTTCCTTCATTTGGTTGCCCCAGTAGAGATTACTCGCCTCGTCGAAGCGGGCTTTAGCCTCTACGAAGGCTTCCACCTCCTTGCCTTTTTCGAGGGCGTAGAGCAGATTGGTCACCACCTGGGACTGCTTCGCCACGCGGTATAGGGTGATTCGAATCTTGTCCACTTCCGGATGATCGGCTGCCTCCCGGATGAGCTGGGGAACGTAGTCGTACTTCTGGTAGGGAAAGCTCAGCAAAACGTCCGTAGCCTGAATGGTTTCGAGCAGGCTTTCGGCTTGCTCCAGCTTCGGGTGCGGCAGCGGGGGCATCGGCGGATAGGCCAAATGCTCATGTTCCGAAGGCTGAGGAAAGGAGAAAAAGTCGTTGAAGTTGTGGTAGCGCGCGCCCGGAATCATGTCGTACTTGGACAGGTGGAGCACTTTCTTCAAGCGCTTCCGCATCCAATTGGGCATATCGCCATCGTAAAGGAAGCGGGTCGGCAAACCGAGATCGCGGCTAGCGAGGCTGTGCTCAATCTTGCGCAGCAGGTCGCCGTCGAATTCATTGTCGATGTATAGTTCGGCATCCCGGCTAAGCTTGAAGCAGTACCCGAAGTCGACGTCGCGTTGCATGTAGCGACTCAAATTCGCTCGGATGACGCTGTCGAGAAAGATGACGTAGTACCCGTCGGGGTCGCTCTCTGGGCTGGGCAAGACCACGAAGCGGCCACACTGCTCCACCGGTACGGGCACCAGGGCAATTTCTTCCTTGACAATAGCCTCTTTTTCCCGCAGGCACACGGCCAGACAGAGTTGTCCATCATCCAGGAAGGGCAGTTCCCGCGACTCGTGCTCCACATCCTCATTGGGCAACCAGTGAAGATCCAGATGCGGTTTGATTTTTTTGTCGAAGTAGTCAGCGGCAAACTCGCGCTGGTTGTCGCTCATCTCATCCGAATGGATAAGGTGGATATTCTCTTCGGCAAGCTGGGGCAAAATCTCCTCGCGGAAGATGCGGCCGAATTCCTGTTGCTGGCGGTGAACGATCCGCCGAATGGTCTTCAATTCCCGCTTCGGTCGGAAATCGAAAAGTTCGCGCCGCTCGGTCTTGGGCAGCTTTTTAAACTGACGCAGCGACGACACGCGCACGCGGTAAAATTCGTCCAGGTTGGAACTGTAGATGGCTAGAAAACGGACACGTTCGTAGAGCGGCACCCGGGGATCGGCAGCTTCCTGCAAGACGCGGGCGTTGAAGTCTAACCAGGAAGTATCGCGTTTGACTAATTCGGTGGGCAAGATAGTGTGGGTTACACGGCCGGAACGCCGCGGATCAGGCAGGGGTTTGCTGGGTAGGGCATATTAAAGAATAGTTAATAAGGGAGCATTGCCTGAGGACCCCTATGCCCGCCCGAACAATCTTGAGCGGGCTAACTTACATCCCTGTACAAACCGGATGTATGCGACTGATGCAACATAAGCGGGAGGCCTACTGGTTTTACCGCTATCTCTCTAACTTCTACGACAAACTGGTCAACCCGCTGTTCTGGACCGAACCCATGCGGGAAAAATCCCTCGACCTTTGCGACTGGTCCGATGCCCAACAGCTCAAAGTGGTGGACGTCGGTTCGGGCACGGGCTTCACCACGGAAGGGATCGCCCGTCGGGTACCGGCCAAAAACATCATTTGCGTTGACCAGAGCCCCGAGCAAATGGAGCGCGCCATGGTGAAACCGGCCCTCAGCGACTGCCGCTTCCGGCTCGGTGACGCCGAGCACCTACCCTTCCCCGACGACACATTCGACCGCTACGTTTCCGCCGGCTCCATCGAGTACTGGCCCGATCCGCAGCAGGGTGTTTACGAGTCCTATCGCGTCATCAAGGAAGGCGGACAGGCGCTACTGATCGGCCCCATCGAGCCGGTGAACCCCATCAGTAAATTTATTGCCAACGCCTGGATGCTCTTCCCCCCCGAAAGCGACTACCATGCGTACTACGAGAAAGCCGGCTTTACCGACGTGCGCTACGTTTACGTTCGGCCCCACTGGCAGGACAACGAACGCTACGGTATCGCCATCGTAGGCACCAAACCCGCTTCGGGTCGGAGTCCCGGGGCACCGGGCCGCGTAAGTCGTAGCCTGGTCGAAGCCGATCCCGAAGGTGGGCTGCTGGGTCGTAACC
>JBASAV010000822.1:0-6096 GCA_049650785.1 Lewinella sp.
CCTGCATCGGTTGGACCCCAATACGCCGATCGAGGAAACGGTGGGCGAGATGAGCCGCCTGGTCGAAGAGGGTAAAGTCAAATACATCGGGCTCTCGGAAGTACCGGCCGACATCATCCGCCGGGCCCACGCCGTTCACCCGATTACCGCGATACAGACGGAGTATTCGCTTTTCGAGCGGACGGTGGAGGAAAACGGGGTGCTGGATACCTGCCGCGAGCTGGGCATCGGCTTCGTGGGCTATTCGCCCCTCGGCCGCGGCTTTCTTTCCGGCGAGATCACGTCGCCGGACGACTTCGAGGAGAACGATTCGCGGCGGATGTTCCCCCGTTTCCAGGGAGATAACTTCTACAAAAACCTTGATTTGGTAGAGCAACTCCAGTCGATAGCCGGAGACAAAGGCGTTACGGCAGCCCAACTCGCGCTCGCCTGGGTGCTCGCACAGGATGTGGTGGCCATTCCCGGAACCAAACGCCGGAAGTATCTTGAGCAGAACGTAGCGGCTGCCGATATAGCTCTGACGGCGGAGGAATTGGAAGCTATCGACGCTATCCTGCCCCCGGGTATCACCTCGGGAGCTGCCTATCCTAGCTTTTCCTGACCATGAAGAAGCCGACCGAAAACATCCGGGTGATCGATACGCTGGCCGACTACGCCCGGCTATGCGGTCACCCGGCCCCGGCCCACCCGCTGGTGACCCTCCTAGATCTGAAGAAAACGCGGGAACGTATGTCGGGGGAGCCGCCGCGGCCCTTCGAGCCGATTGTCCAAAACTTCTACTCCATTGCCGTTAAGCGCGGATTAAAGGGTACCATATATTATGGCCGGCGGACGCACGACTTCCGTTCCGGCGTCCTGACGTTTATGGCCCCCGGGCAAGTGTTTTCCCTTGATGAAAACCTGGATATCTCCGAAGTGGAGGGTTGGTCACTTCTCATTCACCCCGATCTGTTGCATAGCTATCCGCTGGGTCGGAAGATTGCCGAGTACGGCTTTTTTCACTACGATACGACCGAGGCGCTCCATTTGTCGGCCGAAGAGGAAGCTACCCTCGATGACGTACTACGCGGCATCGAAAGAGAATATAGCCGGCCCATCGATTCCTTTAGCCAGGATGTCATCGTGTCCCAACTGGAGGTGCTGCTGACCTACGCCGACCGCTTTTACCACCGGCAGTTCGTTACCCGGGCGAAGGTGCCCCACGATTTGCTCTCTCACTTTGAGAGCCGATTGCGCGAGCATATGAACCGGGAAGATGGCCATCCGGTCCCCACGGTGGGTTCCCTGGCGGAGGAACTGCAGGTGACGCCCGCTTACCTCAGTGATATGCTGCGGTCGCTTACCGGACTGACCGCCCAGCAGCACATTCACCAGTCCATAATCGAGAAGGCTAAGCGCATGCTTTTGGGTACCTCTCTTTCCGTAGCCGAAACGGCCTATTCGTTGGGATTTGAGTACCCGCAGTACTTCAGTCGACTATTTCGGCAGAAGACCGGAATCTCACCGACTGAATTCCGTCGACACCCCAATTAAGCAGGGGCCATGGAGCCGCCCGAGGGCGCGGAATGGAGTTTTCAACTCCATTTTACAGAAAACTTCAGGCCACCGATACGTCTACTTGCTGACTTGAAACGCGTGTAATCGCTGGGAACACGGGCATTGGTGTAATCGTGGTGAGGTGGTTTTTTAGGATTTTCGACGGTTAGGGGGTGACATTGTAGTCATTCATTTGGTGTATGCGAATTATACAACATCAAAACCTAAGCCGATCAATCATGAAACCACACATTACCACAACCCTCCTGCCTCTTTTATTCGGTTTGCTGCTCTTTGCGAGTTTGCCGCTTGCGGGGCAGTCGGCCGCGATTACCGGCGTAACCGCCACCGCCTACGACCACCATATTGAGCTCGGGTGGACGCCCTCCCCGGACCCTGACGTGACGAGGGTGGCGATCTACGGATCGACCGAAGACGGTGGATTTGCAGAACTGGGCACGGTGCGCAACTCGGAACGTACTTACATCGACTTCCTGGGGGAATTTGATATAAGTAGAAGTTACTACGTGGAAGCCGTGAGTAGGGGCGGGGTACTGGGCGCTCCCAGCGAAACCGTTGCCGCCACCACCTTCGAAATGACCGACGACCAATTGTTGGACATGGTGCAGGAGTATACCCTCCGTTACTTCTACGAAAATGGTGACCCTACTACCGGCATGGCGCTGGAACGCAATCAGCCGGGTATCGTTACGACGGGCGGTACCGGCTTCGGAATCATGGGCATGCTGGTGGGCGTCCAACGGGGTTGGTTGCCCCGGCGAGACGTGCTGAACCGGATCACTAAGATTGTGGACTTCCTCCTTACCGTACCCCGGTTCAAGGGAGCCTTTTCCCACTGGCTCAATCCCAATACCGGCGAAGTGATTCCCTTCAGCGAAACGGACGACGGGGGTGACCTGGTAGAGACCGCCTTCCTGATTCAGGGACTCCTTACCGCACGCCAGTTTTATAAGGGTGACGCCAAGAAGCAGGTAAGGCTGCGTAGTAAAATCGATCAGATATACCGCGCCGTCGACTGGAACGGCTACCGGCAGCCCGGTAAAACAGACGTGCTGACGTGGCACTATTCGAATAATTTCGGCTGGGCGCTCGATCTGCAGATCCGCGGCTTCAACGAGGCGCAGATCGTGTACATTCTCGCGGCCGCCACGCCTAATCTGGCCCACCGTATCCCCGCCTCGCTTTACCGTACCGGCTGGGCGGATAGTGGCAACGTTACCGCGGAACCGTACGTCAACGATGATTGCTACTACGGTATTCCGATGATCGTGGGGGAGGAACGCGGCGGACCGTTGTTTTTCAGTCATTACAGCTATATGGGTTTCGATCCGCGTAACAAGCGCGACGAGTACGCCAACTACTTCCAGCGGAACACGAACCATACCCTGATCAACTACCGGCACAGCCTCGTCAATCCGTACGACCGGGAGGGCTACGGGCCGGATACCTGGGGGCTTACCGCCAGTGACAACCCCTTCGGATACCGGGCCCACGAACCCGAGAGCGCCGTAACCGATAATGGAACCATCACCCCCACGGCGGCGCTGAGCAGCATGCCCTACACCCCCGAACGTAGCCTGGTGGCTCTGAAGCACTTTTACCGCGACCTGGGCGAGGAGATGTGGGGTCCCTATGGCTTCTACGATGCTTTCAACCCCGGAGAGAACTGGTTTGCCGACAGCTACCTGGCCATCGACCAGGGCCCAATTATCGGGATGATCGAGAACTACCGTAGCGGCTTCCTGTGGGAGACATTCATGTCGAGTGAAGAGATCGGCCCCGCCCTCACCAGGCTGGGCTTCGAGCCGGACGCAACGCCCATCACCATGCCGGCCGAGCCGGATCTGACGGACGAAACGGCCCTGGAGGATTTTGAAAACGCAACCGCGGACCTACCCTGGGTGGCCCTCGACGGTGCATACAGTGGGCCGATTCCCAACCCAGACAAGAGCACCGGTAATGCCAGTGATTTCGTAGCTAGCTACCAAAAGCAGGCGGGCACCGCCTTCAGCCTGTTCCGGGCGCAGCTTACTACTCCCCTGGACCTTTCGGTCAATAACCAGATTGCTATCCAGATCAAGACGGATGTGCCCACCCGACTACTTATGAAACTGGAAGGCGGCGGAGCAGCCATCGAGCGGGGCGTCGATCTGGACGTTGTGGGCGAGTGGGCAACGTACACCTTTGATTTCTCGGATGCGGCCTGCGACGGTGGCCTGACCGACATCATTCTGTTTTTCGATCCGGGCGTAGAGGCCAGCGACGATACCTACTTCTTCGATAACCTGAATACCTATCCTATCGGTGGCTGCGCCGGAGACGAACCGGATCCTACCATCATAGACGACTTCGAATGCCAGCAAAATGCGACATACGGCGTGCCGGGTATCGGCGATATAGCGGTGGTGGATAATCCGGATAAGCGCGGAATCAACCGCAGCGAGCAAGTCGGACAATACACCGACCGCACCGGTGCCTACCACGCCCTGGTGATCGACTACGACGAGCCCATCGATCTCAGCAGCAACCCGGTCATCTGTATGAAGGTATGGGCCCCGAAAACCGGTACCTTGCTATTCAAGCTGGAGGGCGACGGCGCGGCCTACGAGGAAGCCCGGGAAATTACCGAAACGGAAACCTGGGTGGAGGTCTGCGTAGACTTCACCGATCAGATCGGCACCGACTACGATAAACTGGTATTCTTCATCAACGCGGGGGTGGAAGACGCCGCCGGTGATATTTACTACCTGGATGATATCTCCCGTCGCGAAGCCATCTCGGAAGTTCCCCAAATGGACCCCTGCGCTGACGTGGCAGTCGACGACACTTACCTGGACGATTTTGAGTGTCAGCGGAACATCACTTACAGCATCGGGGGAGAATTCCTGCGGGTATTTGACAATCCGGACGATAGTCCCGGGTCCGGCAACACGAGTGCGAAAGTGGGCGTCTTCGCTGATCAACGTGGTCCCTTCAACGCTCTGGCGGTCGAATTTGATGGCCCCCTTGATCTGACGGTCAATAATCAATTATCCGTTGACATCTGGGCTCCCGTAGCGGGTGATATTCTATTCAAGCTGGAGGGCAATGATCCGCCGCAGACACGTGGCCAGGCCAAGTCGGCGCCACCCCTGGAGATTCTCCAGACCATACCGGTGACCCAGCAGTGGGTTACCTACCAGTTGGATCTGAGCGCGGCTGCGGGCATGGGCTTCACCCGCCTGGTTTTCTTCTTCGGGGCCGGAGTTGATAACCCGTCCATCAACACCTACTTGTTCGATAACCTGCGGCTCACCCGCCAGCCCTACGTTTCCGACTGCGTCGCGACCTTCGAAACGGCCGATGAAACGCCCCTCAGCGGAACCTACTTTAATAACGGCTCCGTGGACGGTACCGAATTCGTAGTCACGGAAAATCCAGTAAAGGGTGCCGGTAATTTCAGCGATCAGGTAGGCGTCTTTACGGAAGCCTCCGACGGAACCCAACCCTTCGCCGGTCTGGCCCTTGGGCTGAACGCTCCCATACGCATCCGGGCGGACAATAAGGTAGCCACGATGAAGGTCCTGATGCCGGAGGCCACCACCGTAGCGATCAAACTGGAAGGTGGCGATCTGCTACCCGCCGGAACGGGCGATATCTTCGCCGAATACACCACACCCGGTGCCTGGCAGGAACTTACGTTCGATCTGGGTACGGCCGTCGAAGGCGCGAGCTACGAAACGCTCACCCTGATCCCGAACGGTTCGGAGATTCCGGTAAGTGATCAAACCTACTACTTCGACGATATTACCGTTGGAGGCGGTTCCTGTGGAGGGACGACCGGACTGATTGCCGCGCCATCGATCGAAGCCCTGAAGGTTTTCCCCAACCCGGTGACCGATGAACTGACGATCGATAATCCCGGCGGTGCCGTTCGCTTCACCCTGACCAGCATGCTGGGACAGCGGGTAAAGCAACTGGTAGCAGACCCACAGCAAACCCGGGTGTACTGGGAGATATCCTTGCTACCGGCAGGCACGTACGTGCTCACCGCCGAAGGGGTAAGTGGACGAACAATCGCCCGGTCTATGGTGATCAAACGATAGGCGTGTGGGCCCGTGTAGGCAATGTGTCTACACGGGCCTACTAATGGAAGCTGGTAACAAGCACTTATCTTGTTCGCCCCGATTCCGTTCATCCATGAGCCACTGGCCGATCTTACTGCTGTTGCTGACCGTTTGCTCCTCCCTCTCAGGGCAGCGAACCGGTGAAGCGGTGCCCGGAGGCATGTTGACCCCGCGCGTCCGCAGTTTTCAAAGCAGTACGTACGGGGCCGAGAACCAGAACTGGGACATCACGCAGTCCCCCGAGGGAATCCTTTTCGTA
Organism: Lewinella sp.; assembly: GCA_049650785.1. Classification (GTDB taxonomy): domain Bacteria; phylum Bacteroidota; class Bacteroidia; order Chitinophagales; family Saprospiraceae; genus Neolewinella. The sequence goes on from JBASAV010000822.1 coordinate 5,923, forward strand.
GCTAACTCCGGCGGCGTGCTCCGCTACGACGGTCTGAACTGGTCGGTACATCAACTACCCGCACGTCCTACCGTACGCACGGTGGCCTGGTGTGGGGACCGCTTGTACGTGGGCGGCTACGGGGAGTTCGGATACTTCCGGATGCACGAGGGACAGGTAGGCAGCTACGTATCG
>JBASAV010000823.1:0-8051 GCA_049650785.1 Lewinella sp.
GTTCGGTGTTGGCCCTGGACAGTTTCAGTATCATACGGAGGCCCTGGAAGCCACCGGTCAATACCCCACCCACTTCGGCCGGGTGAACCCCCACTCCGCCTGGACCGGCGCCTTCGCTGAAACCGGACTCCTCGGCCTGCTGGGTTTGATTCTTTTAGTAGCCAGTCTCTTCCACTATCGCCCCGGGCAGTGGACGGTGCCGGCCGTCCTGCTGCTGCTGTTCCTGATAGCCAGTATCTTCAAGGACGTGATGAATTTCCGGGGGCTGTGGGTGTTGATTGGGCTTTACTTAGCGAGTAAGAAGAGGGTTACCGCTAAAGTCCCTTTCCCTTCCGGAATCCTACCTTAGCGATCTGTATGGAAGAATTGAATCTAAGCGGTAAATCGGTCCTCATTACCGGGGGTACCGGGTCTTTAGGCAAGGCGCTGACCCGCCGCATTTTTGCCAGGTGGCCCGACATCCGCCGACTGGTCATCTTCAGCCGCGACGAGCAGAAGCAATTCGTCATGGCCCAGGAATACCCGCACGCCCGGTACCCGGCTATCCGCTTTTTTATTGGTGACGTCCGGGACCGGGAACGACTGGTGCGCGCCATGCAGGACATCGACTACGTCATCCACGCCGCGGCCATGAAGCACGTCCATCTGGCCGAGTATAATCCCTCGGAGTGTATCAAAACCAACGTGGGCGGGGCGGAAAACGTCATCTACGCCTGCCTGGAAACCAACGTCCAGCGAGTAGTGGCCCTCAGCACCGACAAAGCCTGTGCGCCCATCAATCTCTACGGGGCAACCAAACTGACGAGCGACAAGCTCTTCATAGCGGGGAATAACATACGGGGCAAAAATCCCATCAAGTTTTCGGTTGTCCGGTACGGAAATGTCATGGGGTCCAACGGATCGGTGATCCCTTTCTTTCTTAACCGCCGAAACCAGGAGTTCTTGCCCATCACCGACCCGCGCATGACGCGCTTCAACATCAGTCTAGACGGTGGCGTGGACATGGTGTTTCACGCGCTGGCCAATGCCTGGGGGGGCGAGATATTCATTCCCAAGATTCCTAGCTACCGCATCACCGACGTGGCCGAAGCCATTGCCCCCGGTAAGGAGCAGCGAATCGTAGGCATCCGGCCGGGGGAAAAGATCCACGAAGAGATGATCACGCCCTCGGATTCGTTCTATACCTACGATATGGGTAAGTACTACGCGATCTTGCCGTCAGTGCCCAACTGGGACCTGAAGAAATTTAAGGATGAATTCGGCGCGGAACTCGTCAAGAACGGGTTTAGCTATAATTCGGGAACCAATAGCGACTGGGTTTCCGTCGATCAACTACGTGCCTTCATCACCGAGCACGTCGATCCAAGTTTTACGGTATGAGCGAACACGTTATCCCCTACGGCCGCCAACACATTACGGACGCTGACATCGCCGCCGTCACCGAAGCACTGCGGTCAGACTACCTGACCACGGGCCCCCGCGTCGATGAGTTCGAAGAGAAGTTCGCCGAGTACGTAGGGGTCCGTTACGCCGTGGCCGTAGCGAACGGTACGGCTGCTCTACATCTGTGTGCCCTGGCCCTGGATGTCGATTCGTCCAGCCGCGTCATCACCACCCCCATCACTTTCGCGGCCAGTGCGAACTGTATCCGGTACTGCGGTGGGGAAGTATGGTTCGCTGACATCGATCCGGATACCCTCACTTTAGACATAGCCAAAGTCCGCGAGCTTATCAAAATCCATCCACAGGGCTATTTCTCGGGCATCGTTCCCGTTGACTTCGCCGGCTACCCCGTCGATCTGGAAGCCTATCGAGCTCTGGCCGACGAACACGGGCTCTGGATCATCGAAGATGCCTGTCACGCACCGGGGGGCTGGTTCACCGATAGCCACAACGAGCAACAGTGGTGCGGTAACGGACGCTACGCCGACCTGGCCATTTTCAGCTTTCACCCCGTCAAGCACATCGCCAGCGGAGAAGGGGGAATGATCACCACCAACGATGCCGCGCTGCACGAACGCCTTAAAATGCTGCGTACCCACGGCATCACCCGCGACCGCGGTAATCTCCGGTACCCGGACCAGGGAGGGTGGTACATGGAAATGCAGCAACTGGGCTATAATTACCGGATCCCGGACATTCTTTGCGCACTCGGTATTAGCCAGCTTTCCCGCGCCACGGAGGGACTCGAACGACGGCAGACGATCGCCCGGCGCTACGACGCGGAATTCGGGGTCTTACCGGACAACCAGATCCGCCTCCACGGGATTCCGGAGACCAACGTGCGCCACGCCTTTCATCTCTATGTAGTGGAAGTCGCCGATCGGAAGGGGCTCTACGACTACCTGCGGCAGCACGGCATTTTCGCACAGGTCCACTACGTTCCCGTGCATACTATGCCTTACTACCGCGATATCGGATACGAAGAGGCCGATCTGAGTAAGTCGGAAGACTACTATGCCGGCGCACTGAGTCTGCCAATGTACCCTTCCCTGAGCGACGAGGAACAGGACTACGTTATTGACCGGGTTAAAGCTTACGTAAGTGAGTAGGCTGGCTATTATCCCGGCACGTGGCGGGAGTAAACGAATCCCCCTAAAGAATATCCGCCCCTTCTTGGGTAAGCCGATCATTGGCTACGCAATCGCTGCGGCCCTCGACTCTCAGTTGTTTGACGAGGTCATGGTGTCCACCGACGATGACGGGATCGCCCAAACGGCCCGTAGTCTCGGAGCAACCGTGCCTTTTCCGCGAAGCGGCGAAGCAAGTGGCGATACGGCGACTACCTACACGGCGATTGCGGAGGTACTGGGTAAGTACGAAGATCGGGGCACGATATTCGACGAGGTCTGCTGCCTTTATGCCACCAGCCCATTCGTCACCCCCAATCTGCTGAGCCGCGGGCTGCAGGTACTGCGGGAGCAAACGTTCGACAGCGTATTCCCGGTGGTCCGGTATGGCTTTCCCGTTCAGCGAGGACTCACCCTCGACGATTCCGGAAAGATGTCCTTGTTGGCCCCGGAGCACGTCAACACTCGCTCTCAGGATCTTCCGCCGACCTACCACGATGCCGGCATGTTCTACTGGTTTCGTCCTGAACCGATTCTTACCGCCAGGCGGCTGTGGACTTCGCACAGCGGATGCCTACCCATCGATGAGATGGAAGCCCAGGACATCGATACGGAGACCGACTGGAAGCTGGCCGAGTTGAAGTACCAATTGCTGCGGAATGGGTAAGCCGGTGGTGATTTTTCGGGCGGATGGGTCTTTCCAAACCGGGGTGGGCCACCTCGTTCGCAGTAGCGCGCTGGCGGAAATGCTTTCTGCCGATTTCGATTGTTGGTTGCTTTACCGGGAATGTCCGAAACCCTTATTGCCCGACCTGGAAAAGTCCTTTTCCGCGGTCGAGCCACTCCGCGGCTCCGAAGCAATCTCCGAAGAACCTTCTATCCTGATCGATCGGCTTGGAAATGGTCAGGCCACGATAGTGCTCGACGGTTACCAGTTTGATACGGCTTACCAGAATGGCCTGTTGGCGGCGGGATACCGGGTAGTTTGTATCGACGACATTCACCGGTACGCTTTCACGGCCGAATTGGTAATCAATCATGCACCCTCCGCTGGCTTAGCCGGGTATGATCTGAGCGCTACTACCGCATTCGCTTTCGGACCTCGATTTGCCCTTCTGCGTAAGCCCTTTCGCGATTTAGCAACGACCGGTAATGAAAATAAATCGACTGCCGGCGTTTTTGTCTGCCTGGGAGGAGCGGACCCCGGCAATGCCACTCTTCAGATACTTCGTCGGCTGGAAGAGCTTAGGGTTGAGTCACCGATCTCGGTAGTGATCGGACCTGCTTACCGGTATGCAGAGCAACTTGAGGCCTTTGCGGAGCATAGCCGGTTACGGCTTACCATATTTCGCAATCTGGGGCCGGAAGACATGGCGAGGTTGATGGCGGCATGCCCGGTAGGCATCACCAGCCCGAGCACCGTGAGCATGGAGTATCTCAGTTCCGGGGGCACGCTCTACCTTAGATTAATTGCCGAGAACCAACGGGACATATATCGGTCCTTGATCCACAACGGGCAGGCACTGGAATTCGACCAATTTGACGCTGAATTGAAGGTGTCTCCGGAAGACTCGGGTGTGCCCGTAATCGATGGCCGGCAATCAGACCGGTACCGTGCCTTATTTCGAAACCTCGGTATGTCCTACCGCACGGCCGAAACGGCCGATAGTGACCTTTACTTCAAATGGGCAAACGATCCTCAGGTAAGAGCGCAGTCATTCTCCAGCGGACGAATTAGTCTGACCGAGCACCAGCAATGGTTTAAAGGGAAGCTGTCCGACCCCGCAACCGTGCAATTGCTATTTCAGAATGCTGACGAACCAGTCGGGCAAGTGAGGGTGACCCTACAGGCATCCGCGGCAGTCATCGGGTATTCCGTCGCATCAGGCGGACGCGGAAAGGGCGCCGGATTGGCCATGCTACTCCACACCGAAAATTATCTGCAGCGCTACCACCCGGAAATTCGGATGCTTCGTGGCTACGTTAAGCGGAGTAATCCGGCGTCTATCCTGACCTTCCGCCGGTTGGGCTATCAAGAGATGACCACCACCGACTATCCGGATGCCGTAAAATTTGAATTCGATGAGCTTTAAGATAGGAGACGTTTCCATTGGTGCCCGGCACAGACCTTTCATTATTGCTGAAATGTCCGGCAACCACAATCAATCGTTGGAGCGGGCACTTGAATTAGTGGAGGCCGCCGCCGCCGCCGGTGCCCATGCGCTCAAGTTGCAAACCTATACCGCCGACACCATCACGATAGACCACAAGGGCGGGCTGTTCGATATTACCGATGCCAATTCGCTCTGGGAAGGTAAAAACCTCTACGATCTCTACGGGGAAGCCCACACCCCCTGGGAGTGGCACGAACCCATCTTCAGTCGGGCTAAAGAACTGGGGATGGTAGCCTTCTCCAGCCCATTCGATGAAACGGCGGTCGACTTTTTGGAAGAACTGAATGTCCCTGCTTATAAAATTGCCTCCTTCGAGTCCAATCACCATCCACTGCTGAGAAAGGTCGCCGCAACGGGTAAGCCCGTCATTATCAGTTCCGGAGCTTCCCGCCTTGATGAACTATACGAATCGGTTCGGGTACTTCGGGAGGGGGGAGCCAAGCATATCTGTGTACTCAAATGCACCAGCACCTATCCCGCAACCCCGGAAAACACCAACCTCCGGACGATCCCGGTGCTTCAATCCGTATTCGAAGATTGCCTGATCGGACTTTCCGACCATACCATGGGAATCGGGGTATCCGTAGCGGCTGTTGCGCTAGGTGCCTGCGTTGTTGAAAAGCACTTCACCCTGCGGCGGGCAGACGGGGGGGTGGACAGCGCGTTTAGTCTGGAGCCGAATGAATTAGCTGCCCTGGTCACGGAGACAGAGCGGGCTTGGCAGGGATTGGGCGGGGTTCAACTCGATCCGCAAAAAGCGGAAGAAAAGAGTCGGCAGTTCAAACGATCTATTTACGTGGTACAGGACATAGCGGCAGGTGAACCCTTTACAACCGATAACCTACGGGTTATTCGGCCCGGCGATGGAGCGGAACCCAAATTTCTGGAGCAGCTTCTGGGACAGACGGCAACCAGAGCATGGAAGCGGGGCACTCCCCTGCGATTGTTCTCCTGAGCAAAGGCACCTCAGGGGCGGCAGGAGTTCCTTCATCATTATGTCCCAACGCGTTCCTCCGGAAAACTGACTACGCACGATTTTGCCGATCGTCAAGGCTTAGGCTCATATCGCACGCCAGTAGATAGATAGCTGCCTGTATCCTCCTGCAAAAGGTTAAGGAATCATGTCCATGTAAGGATTTGTGAGGTGCGAACGGTTTTATAAAAGGCAGTACCTTTCAAACATATCTTACAATCTCTCACTATGCATCACCTTAGTGCCCTTCGATTGGGGCTCCTTTTATTTTTCACCTCCTGTTTTTACGTGAATGGTTTATTCGCGCAGCAAAGTAGCTCGGAGGTCACGGTCTGTCAGGGTGTTACCACCCCTGAGGACTGGGAAAACTACATCCGGCAAAACGAGGAAGTCCAGGGTATTACGGTGAAAGTAAATACCTCCAGCTGTAATTTTGACACGGTCCCGCACTACATAGCTACGTTGGAGGCCGAAAATGGAAACCACTGGTACATCACGGGGGCGCAGTCCGTTTACAGTCCTACCAAAGACGGTTTTCAGGTGTTCGTCCGGTTTATCGACCGCCCGAGCGACGAACCCCTCGTAGGGGTGCGCGAGCTGATGAATCCCCTCAACGTAGATGGCGCAAGAGAGATCGGACTAGTGTTGCGATGGACGGCTATCTGCACCGGCGACTGTGTTACCGTTTCTGAAGAAGAGGAAGGAACTACGAACGTCAAACACGTGGATTCCGAAGAAATGGTGAATGATTTGTTCCGGGTTTCACCAAATCCGGTTGATGACTTTATTAACATCACCGTCAGTAGTCAGGTGGACCGCTTTACGCTAACGTCTGCTGCGGGTGCACACATCGGAACCTATTCCACTACGAAAATAGATGTGTCCCGTCTTCCCGCAGGGATCTACTATCTGAAGGGAGAATCCGGCCGACTATCGGGCGTAACCAAGGTCGTGAAGCAGTAACGATCAATCCGGGAATAGGGCGGACCACGCTATTTGAATCAGGTCAGTCTTGAGTACGACTGCTTCGGGGGCGATCCCCTGATACGTCTGGGTGCAGGGCCTTGCCCCGGTTTCAGGTGGTAAGCCGGCGGATCCCTGATCGCTGTACTATGTTTGTGGTGGAATTTGTCAACTGGCAGCTTCCTTTCCACTACACCGTCCCCTACGACATATGGTCGCTATTCTCGATAAGTTCCTCAATCGGATTTCGCCCGCCTACCACCAGCGGTCACTCACCGCTCACTTTCGGCCGCCGACGGGCGTGCCCGGCAGCCAGACGGGCCCGCGGGTGTTATTCATTCCCTTCTATACCGACCCGCTCTTCCTTGCCCGGGAGACTTTCTTCGCCAAAGCGCTGGAATGGCGCGGTGCCCGGACCGCCCTGCTGTACGCAGATTGCCACATCTCTCCAACCGAGCGGGGGGAACTGCCCGCCAAACTGGGCTTCCGCCATCCGGTGCTGGCTGGCGGTGCCAGGTTGCTGGATCATCTACACCAGGAAGGCTTACCCGTAAGCAAATTCTACCGGCCCACCGATCGGAATAGCCGGCAACGGGAACTGCGCGAGCTGACACCCGAAGATTTGGAAAGCTACCATTACCGGGATATCCATCTAGGCGACCTGGCCGTATCCAGTTCCGTTCGTATACTCATGTCGATGGGGCCGGAGTGGGATAACCCGACCTACCGCAGTTTGGTCCTAGATCTCCTGTGCACCGGTATCGAACTGGTCGACACCTTCTACCGGGCCTACGACGATTACCGGCCCGACCGGATCGTCATGTCGCACGCCATCTACCTGACCTGGGGAGTTGCCTTCCGCGTAGCCCGGCAGCTGGACATTCTCACCCTGGTCTATAACGGCAGTTATCGACGTGATACCCTGCGTATGTACGTCAACGTACCGAATGCCCCCTTCCCCGAGGCGGAATGGCCCCGCTTCCGCGGCGTAGCTCTGACGGATGTGGAGCGCCGGTGGGCGGAAAAATACCTGGCCAGTCGCGCTCATCTGGAGGGGGAGGCACACGATCTGTTCGGCGGGGAAGATTTCCCGGCTGACCTATCCTCCTTCATTCAGCAATCCAAGGCGGAGGGGAAGCGGCTGGCCACGCTGTTTACCAATATGTCCTGGGATGCCTACGCCTTCAGTGGGACGGGCGCTTTCGCCAGTATGGTAGACTGGGCGAATGCCACCCTGGAGTTTGCCCGTTCCAATCCCGAGCTGCGGCTGATCTTCAAAATCCACCCCGCCGAAGCCTACTGGGGTGTTCCGGAGGCGTACCGCATTCGAAACCATTTGGTCGATATCCCCGCCAACGTATTCCTTCTAAC
>JBASAV010000824.1:0-5196 GCA_049650785.1 Lewinella sp.
GTCGGCGGTGATTACTTCGATTTTCGCGAGTTTACGGATGGCAAGCTGGTATTCTGCATCGGCGATTTCACGGGTAAGGGCGTAAGCGCCGCCCTGCTGATGGCCAATTTCCAGGCTAATTTCCATACGCTCATCCGTAAGCGGACGGATCTGCGCGACTTCGTAGCCGAAATCAATGAAAGCGTATACCGCATCACGAACGGCGAACGATTCGTCACCTTTTTCGTCGCCGAGTACGACCGGACGGCGCACCAGCTCCGGTACGTTAATGCCGGTCACCCACCCGCCGTACTGGTGAGCGAAAACCACTTCGAGTTACTCGAAAAGGGAACAACGGTCCTGGGGTCGATCGAAACCTTACCGGTGCTGGAAGTGGGTGTCGTCGACCTTCCCCCACAGGCCCTCATTGTCACCTACACCGATGGCCTGACCGATCTGCAGAGTGCCGCCGGGGAGACCTTTGAAGAGGAGATTCTCTACCAGTTTGCCCGCCGGCAGTATTACCGGTCCGCCCACCACTTCAACGATAACCTACAGGCTCGCCTGGAAGACTTTCGGCAGGAAAAGTCGTATCCCGACGATCTTACCATCCTTACCTGCCGGATTTTTGGAGATTAGGCCAGAACGAAATCTGGTATTTGATCGTTCCCAATAGTGAGATGAAGGATAAAACGATCGCGGCAATCCTGGCTTTTTTTGGAGGTATCATCGGCCTCCAGCGCTTCTACCTGGGCCAGAAGGGCGTGGGTATGATGCACCTGTTTTTCTTCGTCGTGGCCATATCCGCCGGACCCACCCCCTTCACGGTCATGCTCATCTCGCTGGCGGCTATCTTCGGCATCATCGATGCCATTTCCTTCCTTTCGATGGATGGCCGGGAATTCGATCTTAAGTATAACCAGCCGATGGCGCAGACTTCCACCGTGGGAGAGTCCGGCCGCCAGGGGCAACAATTTGGCACCATGACCGACCGGGAAAGACGGTTTCAGCAACGGCAGCGCGAACGGGCCGAAAGTGAAAGGGAACGCGTACGGCGTGCCAAGGAGCGGAGCAATCAACGCGTCGATCCGCCGAACCCTTCGGACCGCCAGGGGACCGTTCGCCGGGACCCCGGCCGGGCCGACCGGGAACGCGGTGTCCACTACTTCAAGGATTACGAATATCAGCGAGCCATCGAGAATTTCCAGCAGGCACTCGCCAAGAACCCGCAGGATGTAGCATCCCACTTCAATATTGCGTGTGCTTACTCCGTTGAAGAAGAAGCCGATCGGGCATTCTACCACCTCGATCGGGCCGTCGCGCTCGGTTTTGACGATTTCGACCGCATCGCCAATCACGATAGTCTGGCTTACCTGCGCATTCAAAGGGCTTACCCGGAGTTTGCGCGTCGGAACTTCCGCCTGTCCTCCGCTTCCCCGGAACCGGCAACCAACTTCGACGATCCCCTGGTAGCTAAGGACGATGCCCCCACTCAGGAGCCCCCCGTCACCGACGAATTGCTCGACCAACTCCAACGTCTGGCTTCGCTGCGTGAGAAAGGACTCCTTACCGACGTAGAGTTCGCTACCCAAAAGCGACGCCTACTTGGATAGAATTTAATACCTACTTTACCCCAGATGACTGCCGACTTCCTCCTCACCGACGCCCTCGTTCCCCTGCGACCCACCGACACCGGTGAGGAAGCGCTTGGCATTATGAACGAGTTCTACATACGGCACCTGCCGGTGGTAGACGGTCAGAAATTAGTGTCCGTCATTTCCGAAACCGACGTCCTGGACGCCGACCCGGAGGAAACGGTCAACAACTACCGTACGCCACTCCTGCCCCCCTCGGTCTTTCCCGACGATCACCTCTACGACGTGATGCGGCAACTGGTGGACAACAACCTCACCGTAGTCCCCGTCATCAACCGCGAAGGCGAATACATCGGTATGGTGACCGGCGAAGACCTGCTTCGCTTTTTCGCCAAGTCGAGCACCTTCAGTGACCCTGGCTCCATTGTCGTGCTGGAACTTAGCCGCCAGGATTACAGCCTGGCCGAAATTGCCCGCATTGTAGAGAGCGACAGTGCCATCATTCTCAGTTCCTTCGTCCGCAGTGTCGCCGACACCAATCAGATCGAGGTGACCCTTAAGCTAAACAGCCAGAGTATAGCGGGCACCATTGCCACCTTCGAACGCTTTAACTATCAGGTAAAAGCCAGCTTCAACGAGAAACAGCTCCAGGACACGCTGCGCGAGCGCTTCGACAGCCTGATCAACTACCTCAACGTCTAGGCTACACCCTAAAAGCTTCCGCTTAGCAACACCTGGAATTGCAGGTCCTGAGCATCAGCGGAAAAGATGTCCGGTGAAAGCCGGTAGGCTGCCTGCACCCCCACCGTGATTAGCTGGGCGTTTAACCAGACATTATCGAAGTACAACTGCCCACCGGCACTCTGCTCGGTGAAGGTCAGATCGTCCCTGAAGTCCAGGCGAAACTGACTGTAGTCGTAAAAGGCATTGAGCCGGATACGCTTGAAATAGGTGATTCCCAGCAGGCCGAAATCGGGATACAGGAGGGGTAGTTGGTAGTTGGCCCCAATGCGGAAGACGCCGTCGTTCAGGGGGGACCGGAAACCACGGGCGTACCGGAATATATCGGGGTACTGGAACAGATTGGTAGCCGATTCGTACTGTGTGTCGAAATCCAGGCGTATACCGTGGGTACGGAATAGCCCGGGTACGTAAAGCGAAGACCGCAGCAGAAAGCGCTCCCCGGCGGCGGCGGCCCCCAGGGCCCGGTCGTAAAGGACACTTGCCGTTGCCCCCCACCGTGGCTGTACTTGCCGGTATGCCGTGCGTCGGAACGCGCTTACACTCAGCCCGAAGTTGAGGTTATTAAAATCGGCCGGCAACTCTCCCTCCTCCAGATCCTGGAGGCTATAGTATTGGTAGCCCACGGAGGGCATCACCGTCGTGGTCGTATTCCCGCTCACCCACTGGAGAGGTACGCTGACCGTGGCGCCGATCGTCAACTGATTGAACTCCTGTCCGAAGAATTGCAAGCTGTCGCTCCGGTTTTCCTGTACGGTGGTGTTGCGGTCGCGGTAGCGTCCTTCCAATTCGATCACGGGAAACAATCCTCCGTAGGCCACATTCACCCCCCCGCCGTATCGGTCCTCGTTGAAGTTATATTCTCCGGAGAGCGTCATCGCCGCCGTATTGAGTGCATTGCCCAGTTCGACCGCCACCCCCGGCGTCACGTAGCTTCCGTTGAAGGACCAACTGTGGAGCTTGATACCACCCAGCGTGTTCGAAAAATTACCGGTTGGGTAATCGGTTACATCCACTTCGATCGGCAAATTGGCCGCCTCTTCGGCAAAGGCTGCCGGGCGCTCGAATATGCCGGACCTTCCCCCCGCCGCCGGTCCCTCGTCCGCTCCCGTATCGGTAATGATCAGCCGGCGGAGTAGCTCTCCGCTTGGCGTCGGGGCAGCGTAATAGAGGGTATCGCCCGCCAGGTGGGGAAAGTAGGCCCCGATGGCGACGTCAGTCAACTGGCGACTTTCGCCGGTGGCGGGATCCAGCGTATACACGTTGTCAATTCCGGTCCGTCCACTCACGTACAGCAGGCGCCCATCCTCCGCTACGGTCAGCATGTCGATGGGGGCGACGGAGCGCGGGAGCAAAGTCTCCCGGGAATTAGTGGCCAAATTCCAGGCTTCGATCGCTACGCCCCCGTAAGTCTGCCCCAGGAAGTACACGCTTTCCCCATCGGAAGAGAAAACCGGCCAGGCGGCGTTATTTTCCGTTAGCTCCTGTCGGAGGAGAACGCTACCGTTGGCGGCATCCAGGATGTGGAGTTCGGGGCCTCCCGCCTGGGCATCAAACCAGACGGCCCCTAGTCGTCGCTGGTCGGGGCTGAAGGAGGCGGAAACGTAATGACCCGCTTTGGTGAGTTGACGCTTGCGGCCGGTACGAAACTCGTAAATCACTATATCCGAATAGTTCTGATTGGTGTACCGTGGATCCTGGGCGTACTGCGTCCACAGCGCGAAACGATCACCCATGGCCACCCAGGGCTCCCGCTGGATCCCGGTATAGGTGATGACGCGGTCTTGCTCACCTACTTCCACCAGCGCCGGCAGTTGTCGGTAGCTGGTGCGTAGGGCAATTAAACGGCCGTGGTCGTCAACGAAGGGAAAACGGTAGTTGCGTACGTCCTTCTCCGGATTCCCCGCTACGGGCTCACCCTCCAGCAGGGGCTGCCGGGTCGCCAGGGCACTATCCTGCAGCTGTTCCAGATCCAGCATGGTAGTGGCGTAGAGCTCCCTAGTCGTCAGACCCGTCCGCCGCTTTAGTGCCCGGCTAAAGGGGTAGAATAAGCTGCGGTAAGCGGCCCCCTCGTGCAGTACCGAACGCCATACGTCGTTGCCGAAGCGTTCGCGGGCGAAGGTGGTCATGGCGTAGCCGTAGACGTAATGACTGGGAACGAGATCCCGAAAGCTGCCATTCCTAGCCTTGGGGTAGCGATACACCGTGTTGTTTTGGAGCAGGGTGCGCAGTTCACTACTGAAGGCCGGCGTACGACCGCGGCCACCGGCGGTAAGGGCGGTTTCGGCGACGACCGCGTCCCCCTCCGTGAACCAGTTGGGCGTCGCGATACCTCCGAGAACCATCCAGCCCAGTTGCCCCTGTAGGATACTGCCCAAGCGCGTCAGCCCCCGGCGTTCGTTGCTGGTCTGCTGCACGTGCCGGAACTCGTGAATGGAAAGCAGGTCTAACCAATCGGTATTGCTCAGGCGACTGAAACTCTGTGGCGGGGTCGTATAGAATTCCGACCGGAAGGGTGCCAGTCCCACGTACCCGTTGACGGTCATATTCGGCGTCTGCAGAACGAGATCGAAATCGTAGAGCTGGTCGCCCACGCTGCGGTTATGATCGACGGCCAGCTTGTCGATCAGACTCGCTACCCGCCGGGCGCGGGCCTCGTAGCCGGCGGGAAAGATGACCCGTACGTTCTCCGCCCGGATCTGCTGCCAGTTTACCTCGGGCGGGTGCAGGCCGATGTTCTGTGCCGTCGCACCGAACGATAGCAGCAGGAGAACTAACAGCGAAAAGAATTTCATGACTTGACCGTTTGCGCTTGCGAAATTACTATTTCGCTGGTCCGCCGAGCTATCACCAAAAACCTACCCCCAGAATTAAGGTAACC
>JBASAV010000825.1:0-3269 GCA_049650785.1 Lewinella sp.
GGTTACCGGGTCTCACCTCTTCTTCCCGCACCGGTAAACCGACCTCGCGGTACATTTCCCGGTAATCGGGCCAGCGTAGCCGGTTCTGCGGCTGGATATCGTTGTCGATCCGGGCCCAGTCGCGGGCGCTGAAGCGAAGAAAATTATAGATGGTGATCCGGTCATCCATATGGGCGAAGTGGTCCGACAGGTCGATGAAGTGACTCATCACCCCGTCCGGTTTCCATACGCGCCTAAATTCCAGCAGAATGCCCCGTAGTACCTCCGGGTAAACATGCTCGAAAGTATTATTGGAGCAGATCAGGTCGAAGCTGTGGTCGGGAAAGGCAAGTTGGCGGGCGTCCATGATGCGCGCGTCGAGGTGAATGGCCTCGTTGTACGCCGCTACGCTTTCCGGTGGCCCGGCGCTCAGCCGCCGGAGCTTCTCCAACCGCTCGGGTAGCATGTCCGGCACGAATTCGGCCAGACGCCCGTCCTGCTGGTAGGCCAGAATCTTTCGGAGGGCCGTGAGCTGGCGGTCTACGGTCATCCAGCTACGGATGTCCACCGATACGATCCTATCGAATCCGGCCAGATACAGCAGGGTGGGCACGATTGGATACCAGCCGGTACCCAGCTCTAGGGCGGTTGCTTGCGCGAGCGGGACGGTACCGTATTTTTTGTAAAAACGGAGATGGTCACGGGCGGCATCCAGCTTGTAGCCAAAGTGCTCGTCGGAGAGTTCGACCCCCTTCGTGACGTACTTCTGGAAAAAGAAGTTGACCCGCTCCTTATAGGGGAGATAAGAGATCGCCTTCTGCACCACGGCTTTCAGTACCCACTTCTTCATCAGACCTTCCTGCGTTCCCAGTAATTCTGACTTTCCACCTCCTCCAGAATCTGGAGGTAGGAATAGTAGCGCAGATCCGTCACCCGATCGTCGCCTTCCTCTACCGATTCCTTGACCGCGCAGCCCGGCTCGTTGCGGTGCAGGCAGGATCCACCAAAGCGGCAATCTTCGCTGACCACGAAGATCTCCCGGAAGTTGTGGGCTACGTCCTGCGGCTTGAGGTAGTTGAACCCCAGGGTCTTGATACCGGGCGTGTCGATAAGTTCCCCACCGAAGCTGAGTTGATAGAGTTCGGCAAAAGTGGTCGTATGCTGCCCCTTTCCGGTATAGTCGCTGAGTTCGCCGGTCCGGAGTTCCATCCCTGGCTCTACGGCATTCACCAGCGTCGACTTCCCTACCCCGCTCTGCCCGCTGAGCAGGCTGCGCTGGTCGCGCATGAGATCCCGCAGTTCCTCAATACCCGTTCCGGTGGTAGCGCTGACTAACAATACACGATAGCCAATATCGGCGTAGATGTCGCGGATCACGTCGTAGGTCTCCATCTCGTCCTCCCCGTACAGGTCCGCCTTATTCACCACGATGGTCGTGGGAATGCCGAAGGGTTCGGTCATCAGGAGAAAACGATCGATGAAACCCAGTTTTACGCCGGGATCGACAATGGTCGTGATCAACACGGCCTGATCCACATTACTGGCAATAAGGTGCAGATCGTGCTTCCGGCGCGGACTCTGGCGGACCACGTAATTTTTTCGATCGGCGATTCCCCGGATAGCCCCGGTTTCCTCGTCATTATTCGTTTCTACCTCTACGCTGACCCGGTCGCCCACGGCAATAGGATTGGTGAGGTTCATATCGTCCAAACGGAACTTCCCCGCCACGCGGCACCGCAGGTCTAGATCCCCTTCGGGAGTAGGCTCGTCCAACAGCACGTTGTACCAGCTGCCGGTAGATTTAACGACGGTGCCTTCGATCATAAGTTGTTTGGGTGCGAAGCGATGGGCGACAAGATACAGGGATCTGGCGGGATGGTTTGGTGGTTCGTTGCGACTTTCCGATTTTGAAGGATGGAAAGAACCCACCACTACGCCACCACCGTCACCTGGACCGGCAATCGCGGAAGCGGTACGCTGGACTACCGAGCCTATTCCCGCGATCACCGCATCGAGGTCCCCGGCAAGGAACACGCCGTTCAGGCATCGAGCGACCCCCAGTTTCGTGGCGACCGGCAGAAGTACAATCCGGAAGAACTCTTCGTCTCCAGCCTGTCCTCCTGCCACATGCTCTGGTATCTGCACTTGGCAGCCGTAAATGACATCGTGGTGCTGGAATACTCGGATAAAGCAGAAGGAACCATGGAAGAGTCGGGAGACGGTTCCGGAAAATTTACCGGCGTCACCCTACGCCCCCGGGTGAAGATCTCCCACGCTTCCCAGGTCGAGAAGGCGAATGCACTGCACCAGGAAGCCGGCAAAAAATGCTTCCTGGCCAACTCCGTGAATTTCGGGATCAGGTACGAGCCGAACACCTCCGCCTAACGCACAACCACAACTCAATACCAATCACTAGCCGTTCATAAACGACTATATTCGAATATATACGTTTAAAAGCGAATTTCCTGCGCTCCGCCGCCCTTCTTTGCGATCCACAACCATTCCACCATGTCCAAGAATCCCGAACTGGAGCTCGCCCACCGCTACGTAAGTCAAACCGATCGTCACATATTTCTAACCGGTAAAGCGGGTACCGGGAAAACAACCTTTTTACACAGCATCCGTGATGCGGTGCCCAAGCGTACGGTAGTGGTGGCGCCGACGGGTGTAGCGGCCATTAACGCCAAGGGGGTGACTATTCACAGCCAGTTTCAGCTACCCTTCGGCGTCCTGCACCCGGATCGCCTTCAGGCGGAGCTGCGCAAGCACCGGCTGGGGCGAGAAAAGGTGGACGTACTTCGTGGACTCGACCTCCTGGTGATAGACGAGATCAGCATGGTCCGCGCCGACGTACTCGATGCCCTAAGTGCAGTACTGAGTAAGTACCGGGCGGATAAACGACCGTTTGGCGGCGTACAGTTGCTGATGATCGGAGACCTTCACCAACTTCCCCCGGTCGTGCGGGATAATGAATGGAGGGAAATGAGCTCCCACTACGATACCCCCTACTTTTTCGGTAGCCGGGAACTGGCGCGGGCCGGCGTGATCACCATTCAGCTCAAGCATATCTATCGGCAGTCGGACGGTGATTTCATAGATCTCCTCAACCGCGTACGCCACGATCGCATGGACGAAGAAACCCTCGCCCTGCTTAATACGCGTTACCACGGACCGGAATTCGAGCCGAGGGAGGAAGACGAATACATCACGCTGACCTCCCACAACCGCACCGCGAATGCCATCAACGAACGGCAGATCGGCACCCTCTCCACCCCGTTGCACCATTTTGA
>JBASAV010000826.1:0-4934 GCA_049650785.1 Lewinella sp.
GCCAAGCAACCGATCAATAAGCCCCCGCGTAGGTGGGTAAGTCGGCTGGCCGGTCTCGGACCCGGCATCACCTGGATGGCCGCGGGGGCGGGCGGCGCGGGTGAACTTCTGTTGCCGCCGCGTATCGGCTCGCTATACGGCTATACCTTTCTGTGGGCCGTAGTGCTTGCCGTATTGCTGAAGTGGTTCATGACCCGGGAAGTGGGCCGCTATGCTACCTGTACCGGGACTTCCCTGATGAAGGGCTTCCGGGACCTGAGTGGGCCAAGTAATTGGGCGGTATGGGTTATTATTATTCCGCAGGTGGTGGTGGCCATCTCTTCGGTGGCTGGTCTGGCTAGTTCGGCGGCCACCGCGGTTATTCTCTTTCTACCGGGTAGTGTGGAATTGTGGACGGCCGTTATCGTTATCCTGACCGCGGCGTTTTTGCTGATTGGGGCGTACGCCACGCTGGAGAAGGTGGCCACGATACTGGCTATTGTATTGGCCGTTGCGGCCATCGTAAGCGCAAGTACCGTCTTACCCGGCGGCGCGGAGATGATGGCCGGCCTGGTGCCGCAACTGCCCCCCGAGACCGATTTCCAGGAAGTACTTCCCTGGTTGAGTTTCATGCTGGCCGGAGCGGCGGGTATGGTCTGGTATTCCTACTGGCTGACGGCGGGGGAGTTTGGGTTAAACTTGGAGGTAAACGATGCAAACACCCTGCCGGATCCCGAGCGCTGGTCAGACGCCCAGATCGACAAACTCCGGAGCTGGCTGAAGGAAATGAACCTGGATCTCGGGTTGGGGGTATTGGGTGGCTTTCTCATTGTACTGGCATTTCTGATTCTGGGAGCCGAACTGCTCCGGCCCGCCGGTATCGTGCCGGAACGGGATGAAGTAGCCAGCACCCTGGGCTGGTTGCTCGGTGACGTGTGGGGACAAGCCGGCTACTGGATAATGATCGTCGGCGTCTTGGTTGGCTTTACGGCGACCGTGTTAACCAACCAGGACGGGTGGGGGAGATTGCTGGCTGACGGTACCGTGATCGTCGGCAAACCCCTCGGACTGAAGGGCCAATTGGCCGACCGCAACTTTCTGCGCAAACTCTTTCTTGGTATCCTACTTACCCTCGGTCCGATCGGTGTCTTTCTGTGGCTGGGTGAACCGGTGCTATTAGTGCAAATCGCCGGCATCGTGGAGGCCGTGCACATTCCCTTCATTATCGCGCTGACGCTGTACCTTAACCGCACTCGGCTGCCAAAGCCGCTGCAACCCAATGCAGTCTCCGTAGCCGGCTCGGCTCTCGCCGGGCTGTTCTTCGTGGGCTTTGCCGCCCTCTTTATTCTACAAAAGGTAGGATGGGTAACGCTGTAGCCATCCGCCGGACGCCGAACCTCGGGGGCGGCTGCCGACTTTGGCTTAGTACAAGTAAAACTAATACGATCTATGGCCACTAATGCCACCACTACCGAACACGACACCATCCGGCAATGGGCCGAGACACACAACGGCGTACCCGGCGTCGTAGAGGAAGCCACTACGGCTAACGACAGCCGGCCCCTCGCTATCATCTGGCCAGAGAACCGGAATGATGAGAAATTGCGGGAAATCAGTTGGGATACCTTTTTCGATCACTTTGAGCTGCGGCAGCTGGCGCTGGCCTACAATACGACCGATTTTAAGAAGGAGTATGAGTTTGTGGGGCGGGGGTAAGAATTACGGGCTTATAATCAAATGCTGATAATAATATGCAAACGGCGGGCTCTACCTCGAGCTCGGTCCGGAAAACTACTCGTGTGCACATTGCACTGGAGTACGCTATCCTTGCGCTTGGACATTCCCCCCAAAAAAAGGTGTAGGAAATCTTTCACTAGTTGTAACGCGGACATTTTGAGGGGTATCAACCGGTACTAATGGGTCACAAGTCAGCGAACGAACTTTCGTTGCCGCTCGCACAGGACGCAATCGTACCGGAAATACCTTTCATATGCATTACACGCAGCACACGCCGATCATACCAGCACAACAACTGGTCGCACTTGATACGCTGTACCAACTCTTGCACTGGAGATGGTTGGCGTCTCAAGTTCTTCAGGAGCCTCAGCGACAAGGAGCAAAGATCTTCAATGTGCGGAATCCGCTAACGAATGGCTTAGTCAATTGGACTAATTATATATCCGAAAGGACCTTTTTGGCATTCAAAAGAGGAATAATTTCAATTAGGTATTGCATTTGAATGTTGTAAGTCCTAAATTATGTGAAGTTCTTACCGTTGATCTTTTTTCTCTCCTTCTCACCTTATTTCCCATGTTACTCGAATCACTGAAGTTGGTGGAGCAATCCCTCAACACGTACCTGTTCCAGCGGCTTGGTGGCGTAGCCGGCGTGGTCGACATAAGCCTGGGGAACGTTTCGGCCATCGAACAACCGGGAGCGAACCTGGATGATAAGTTGATTATCAGCCTGGTGAATATCGAGGAGGAACGCTCGCTCAAAAACGCCCGTAGTATACGGGCAAACGGCCTCACCGGCACGCTCGAATACCGCAATGCCCCGGTGAGCCTGAATCTCTACCTTCTCTTTTCAGCCAACTTTACCAATAATTACGATAAAGCGCTACGGGTACTGTCGTTGGTGATCGAATTCTTCCAGGGCAATAGTACGTTCCGTACGCCCGCCCCCGGAGCGCCCGGTGCCCTGGCCGACGGCCGAGCGGAGCTCACCTTCAATTTGTATACCATGACCTTCGAGCAGCTGAATCATCTGTGGGGAGCGCTGGGCGGCAAGCAGCTTCCGAGTGCCTTGTACCGGGTGTACCTGGTCCAACTGGAGGACGCCGCGGCCCGCGAGGGTGGGCACCTCATCGAAGAGGTCGTCGGAAACGAAACCCTCGCTTGATCATGGGCTACCGCATCACCTACAGTCGGCTCTTTAGTTGCCTTATCCGGCACGACTACTTCCTTAACCTAGGAGATGGCGTTCACTTTAATGATCTGGATCCGGTGGCAGACGACAACGATATCCGGCTCATCCTGGCTACTTACGACATCAAGGATTTGCTCAGCGTTATCCCCATCGGCGGAACGAAAGACCGTCTGGCAGGACACCGTATGAAAATGGTCGTCGACCGGATGGGTTTTTACGTCGGCATGGCAACGAATCCCGCACCGTCGGGTGGTCGGCTGCCCGCCACGCGGCCATCCCCTGACACGGCCTGGCACTTCGGCCTCCGACCCCGCGATGCCGCCGAATGGAGCAATATTACCAACCAGCGGATGCGCCCCAACCTGCCGGCTTTATACTACTTCAGTAATCGTAGGCCCGGCTGGTCACCCGCCATAGCTGCCGCCCCACTGAGCCTGTCCGTTCCCGCCGCGGCCCGTCAGCGCCGGAACTATGCTGCGGGAGAGCGGGTGCAGGACGGTACCGATCGGTATCGGGCGCTGCGGGATGTCGGAGACAATTCCGTCGGACTGACTGACCCCGCCTTCTGGACACTGGAAAATCCGGTGCGTGGCGAAGCGACGGATGCCGACCGCGTACTGCTACCCACTGCATTCAGGTATACAATTACTCCCGAAACGGATGTAGTTCCTACTACACTTACCGCTACCCTCAGTGATACTGGCGGAGCTCCCGCCCTTCCCCCGGCAAACCTTGCCCTTAGCAGCGGTCGGGAAACGGTCCGCCTGGACTTTTCCGATGCCGCCCCGGGCTGGTATGACCTGGAGATTACGACCGACACCGATTATGCAACTACTCACCGCATTCACCTGAACGATGATCTGTACGACCCGACCCTTTGGGGAGTCGTCAGTATCGGCACCCCCGCTACCGATCCGGGGTTACGCCTCTTCGAAGCCGACGGCCGTTTGCGCCTGGATGGGGGAGGCCAATCCCAAGCACCTGAATTCCAGGTTCGCATACCGAACCGACAGACCTACTGGCGTTATGTCGCCCATCCCGCGCAAGCGCAGGCCCTTCCGGTCGATGCAGCCTTCACCCTAGACGGTCATGACCGGCTGGTGGCAACGGCTGTTCGGCCCCTCACCCGATTTGGAACTCCCGTTCAGATCGCCGGCGGTAACGGGCCGGTGACCTTACCGAGTCCGCGCCATCAGACGGTGCTACCGGAAGCTGACGGGCGTGTGTACTCCGAGCTTCGGCTTGGTATACTCGACCTGTAAAGGCAGGCCCGCAGAGCGCGGAAAGGATTGTAGACGATGTACGAAAAACAACTACCTCCACGGTAGGCCTAGCTACTGCTTTCGGCAAATTGACCGATCGCCGCTTTAATCATATCGCCGCACAACGGCAAACCATACGTAAACCCACTTAAACGAGCAAGCTCATCACTATGGCAAGTACTTACAAAACACCCGGTGTATACGTCGAGGAGGTATCGATCTTTCCCCCTTCCGTTGCTGAGGTAGAAACGGCGATTCCGGCCTTTATCGGCTACACGGAGAAGGCGAAGCGGAGGGAAGACGGGGACCTCTTCAATGTCCCACACCGAATCACCTCCCTGAAGGAATACGAACTGCACTTCGGATTCGCGGTCAAGGAAGCTGATATCGCCGTCACCATCGATACTACTACCACCCCCGAAAACGTACTGGCCTCCATTGGTAACCGGTCGAATTACCTCATGTATTACTCCCTACGCATGTTCTTTGCTAACGGCGGAGGACCATGCTGGATCGTTGCGGTTGACTCCTATGCCAACGGCGGCGAAGTAGTTGACTCCGGTGTTCTTCAAACCGGGCTTGCCGAAGTAGCAAAGATCGACGAAGTGACACTGTTGGTTTTTCCGGACAGCACCAATATTCAAAGCGGAGGCGATTATTACAGTTTGCACGGTGCCGCCCTTGACCAATGCGTGGAGCTTCAAGATAGATTTACGGTATTAGATATCTGGATCGACCCGGCCGACCCTACAGCAGATAACATCC
>JBASAV010000827.1:0-6613 GCA_049650785.1 Lewinella sp.
CCTTTAATGTAGCCCGGCTCGCCGCTTTCCAGATGGCCAAGAACGAGCCCATGGACGACGACGGTAGCCGCGGCGTTATCCTGAATACCGCTTCCGTAGCGGCCTACGAAGGGCAGATCGGGCAGGCCGCCTACAGCGCGTCCAAGGGCGGGGTGGTCAGCATGACCCTGACGATGGCCCGGGATCTGGCCCGCAACGGTATTCGGGTCAACGCCATCGCTCCGGGACTGATTCACACGCCGATGTTTGACGCTTTCCCGCAGGAGGTTTACGATTCCCTCTCCCGCCAACCGCTGTATCCCGTCCGCCTCGGTAAGCCCGAAGAGGTAGCACGGCTGGCCCAGCACTTGGTAGAGAACAACTACATGAACGGCGAGGTCGTGCGCATGGACGCCGGCATCCGCATGCAAGCGAAGTAAGGGTTTGGGAAAGCCACATAAAAGAAGTAGGTTGCCCGGCATGGAAAACTACACCGCTTCCGTCAACGGCGATTCGTTCGCCGTGGACGGAGAGGAACTGGCCCAACTCGACATCGTAGGGCCGCTGGGAGGGGCTTATCATCTCATTCGGGAGGGTAAAAGCTACCGCTGCCGCCTCATTGATCTGGATCGGAACGGTAAACGGCTGACCGTAGCGATCGGCAACCGGGAGTTTACCGTCCGGTTAGCCGATAAGTACGACCAGTTGGTCGAGCGGCTGGGACTCTCCGTGAACCCGGAGGCCGCCACCAACGAGGTAACGGCGCCGATGCCGGGCCTCATTCTGGACGTGCTCGTGGAAGTAGGTCAGACAGTTGAAGGAGGAACGCCACTGGTCGTGCTGGAAGCCATGAAGATGGAAAACGTCCTAAAGGCTGACGGCGAAGGAACCGTAAAGGAGATTCGGGTCAAAAAGGGGGATGCCGTGGAGAAGCGGCAGTTGTTAATCGAAATGGAATGAAGAAAATACTCGTAGCCAATCGCGGCGAGATCGCCCTGCGCATCATGCGTACGGCACGCCGGATGGGTATCGCCACCGTAGCCGTCTACTCCGATGCGGACCGACGCTCCCCCCATGTCCGCTTCGCCGACGAAGCCGTACACCTCGGTCCCCCACCCTCCTCGCAGTCCTACCTGGACATGGATAAGGTGATCGCCGCGGCCCGGGAAACCGGCGCCGACGGTATTCACCCCGGCTATGGCTTCCTGAGTGAAAACGCCTCCTTTGCCCGTAAGGTGGAAGAAGCCGGACTCACCTTTATTGGTCCGCGCCCGCATGCCATCGAGGTGATGGGCAACAAGCTGGCCGCCAAGGATACCGTGAGTGCCTACGACATTCCGATGGTCCCGGGGCTGGACGAAGCGGTCAAGGATCCGGAACGCGCCAGGGCGGTAGCGAAGGAAATAGGCTTTCCCATCCTGATCAAAGCCGCGGCCGGCGGTGGCGGCAAGGGAATGCGCGTGGTAGAGGAAGAAAAGGAGCTGGAGGAACAAATGAGCCGCGCGATCAGTGAGGCGGAAAGCGCCTTCGGCGATGGGTCGGTCTTTATAGAAAAGTACATCGGTTCACCCCGTCATATCGAGATTCAGGTACTGGCCGATACCCACGGAAACTGCGTTCACCTCTTCGAAAGAGACTGCAGCGTCCAGAGAAGGCACCAAAAAGTAGTGGAAGAGGCGCCCTCCGCCGTCGTTTCCCCTGCGCTCCGCCGCAAAATGGGCGAAGCCGCCGTAATGGTGGCCAAATCCTGTGACTACGTAGGTGCCGGGACGGTAGAATTTTTGCTGGATGCCGATGACCGATTCTACTTCCTTGAGATGAATACGCGCCTGCAGGTGGAGCATCCCGTAACGGAGCTGATCACCGGTATTGACCTGGTGGAACAGCAGATCCGCGTGGCCCGCGGGGAGCGGCTGGCGTTTGAGCAGCATGAGCTCGAGATCACGGGGCACGCCGTGGAATTACGCGTTTACGCCGAGGATCCGCTGAACAACTTCTTACCCAGCATCGGGACGCTCACGACTTACCGTCCCCCCAGCAATGGCGCCCGGGTCGACGACGGGTTCGAGGAGGGGATGGAGGTACCCATCCACTACGATCCGATGATTGCCAAGCTGATCACCCACGGAGCGACCCGCGCCGAAGCCATCGAGCGTATGTTGGTGGCCATCGAAGACTACCGCATCGAGGGCATCGATACCACGCTCTCCTTCGGCCGGTTTGTCTTTCAGAGCGAAGCGTTCCGTTCGGGCAAGTTCGACACCAACTTCGTCAAGCAACACTTTACTCCGGAGCGCATCGCGGAGGCGGACCGGGAAATCACCGAAGTGGCCGCCCTCTTTGCCGCCTACGTTTATCACCGGGAATCGGAGACGCTCCGGGTTCCCAACCCCGGCTCCAGCAACTGGCAGAGCCGTCATTAAATACCGCCCCAACCATGGACAAGTACACTACGCTAGCCGATAAGCTCGCCCAGGCCGAACTGGGAGGTGGCCAGAAACGGATCGATAAGCAACACGAGAAAGGGAAGCTCTCCGCCCGGGAGCGCGTTCACCTCCTGCTCGACCCCGATAGTTTTGAGGAGGTCGGTGCGCTGGTGACGCACCGGACCACTGACTTCGATATGCAGGACCAGGTGTTCTATGGCGACGGCGTCATCACGGGATATGGTACCATTCTCGGGCGACTCGTATACGTGTTCGCGCAGGACTTCACGGTGTTCGGGGGCTCGCTTTCCGAGACCCACGCCGAGAAAATCTGCAAGATTATGGATATGGCCGTCAAGACCGGGGCACCCCTGATCGGACTAAACGATAGTGGCGGGGCACGAATCCAGGAGGGTGTCAGATCGCTCGGCGGATATGCCGATATTTTCTACCGCAACGTACAGGCTTCGGGCGTCATTCCACAGCTGTCGGCCATCATGGGCCCGTGTGCCGGCGGAGCGGTGTATTCACCGGCCATGACCGACTTCACGCTGATGGTGGAGAATACGAGCTATATGTTCGTGACCGGACCGAACGTGGTCAAAACCGTCACCAACGAAACGGTAACCAGTGAAGAGCTCGGGGGAGCCTCCACCCACTCGACCAAGTCCGGGGTCACCCACCTGACCTCACCCAATGACGTGGCATGCCTACAGCAGCTGCGCGACCTGCTCCGTTACCTGCCGCAAAATTGCGAGGAAAAACCCGCCCCCCTACCCTACGAACTCGGAGACGAGGTGCGGGAGCAGCTGTCCCATATCGTACCGGATAATCCCAACGTGCCCTACGATATGCGGGAGGTGATTGAGGGCATTATCGACCAGGACACGTTTTTCGAGATTCACGAACGCTACGCGGAGAACATCGTGGTGGGCTTTGCCCGGCTAGCCGGCCGGAGTATCGGGATCATCGCCAACCAACCCTATAGCCTGGCCGGCGTGCTCGACGTCGATAGTAGTAAGAAAGCCGCGCGCTTCACCCGCACCTGCGACTGTTTTAATGTCCCCCTTCTCGTACTCGTCGACGTTCCTGGGTTCCTGCCCGGTACCGACCAGGAATGGAACGCCATCATCACCAACGGAGCCAAGCTACTTTACGCCCTGAGCGAAGCGACCGTGCCGC
Organism: Lewinella sp.; assembly: GCA_049650785.1. Lineage (GTDB taxonomy): Bacteria > Bacteroidota > Bacteroidia > Chitinophagales > Saprospiraceae > Neolewinella. Next base: position 3,588 of record JBASAV010000827.1, read on the forward strand.
GGATCACCGTCATCACACGCAAAGCCTACGGCGGTGCTTACGACGTGATGAACTCCAAGCACATCGGCGCCGACTTCAACTTTGCCTGGCCGGGTGCGGAAATTGCGGTCATGGGTGCCAAAGGAGCCAGTGAGATCATCTTCCGCCGGGAGATTAAATCCGCCGATGATCCGCAGGCCAAACTGGCCGAGAAGGAGGCGGAATACGCCGAGACCTTTGCCAATCCCTACCGCGCTGCCCAACGTGGGTTCATCGACGAGGTAATCTACCCGCAGGACACACGGAGGAAGCTGATTCGCGGCTTCGCGTCGCTGGAAAATAAAGTTACCGTGCTCCCCAAGAAGAAGCACGGTAACATTCCGTTGTAGTTTGAAACAGGGCGGCGGACCGCAGGAAAAATGCGTTTAACCGCGTCGACTGCGGGCGCCTCCTCCGACTATCCCCAGGTCCGCCAGGACGGCAATCACCAGGCCAATCGTCTGGATTGATTCGCTGAAGTAAAACTCCGAAATGCCGTACCAGAGTGTGGTCAGGGGCAGGAATAGTAGACCGAGAATCAGATATAGGATATTCCCGAAGGCATTGCCGAACCAACTGGTGAAAAAGTACAGCAGTACGATGATCAGCCGGGGAAAGAAAATGCCGATGGCCAGGAAAAAGCAGGGCATAGCGTGATGTTTAGCTGCCTTAAACAGCGATGGGGGGTGATTTGCTTACCGCGCCTCGGCGGACACGCGCCAGACGATCCCGGCATCGTCATCGCAGACGAGCAAACTGCCATCCGGATGTTGGGTTACGCCAACCGGACGACCCCAGACCCGACCGTTCTCCGCATCGGCGATGAAGCCGGTGAGAAAGTCCTCGGGCGGCTGCGGATTGCCTTCGGCATCGAAGGGGATAAAGACTACTTTGTAGCCCGAGAAGTTCGATCGGTTCCAGCTGCCATGCTGACCTACAAAGGCACCGTTGCGGTACCGTTCCGGGTAGGCGTCCCGTGTGTAGAAGGCAAGTCCCAGACTAGCGGTATGGGGTCCGAGGGGTACATCGGGCATCACGGCCTTTTCCACCATATCGGAATGGGGGTCTTCCGACCAACGCGGGTCGTTAATCTGCCCGTAGTAGCTGAACGGCCAACCGTAAAAGGCGCCTTCCTGCACGCTTGTCAGGTAATCCGGTACCAGGTTATCACCCAGCTTATCCCGTTCGTTGACGGCGGTCCATAGCTCGCCGGTCACGGGATTCCAGTCCATTCCGACCGGGTTGCGAAGCCCAGTGGCGTATTCCCGCATCTCCGAGCCGTCGGGATTTATTTCCAGGATGGTGGCACGGTTGATCTCCGCTTCCAAGCCGTTCTCACCGACGTTGCTGCCGGAACCGACGGAGACGTAGATCTTACTTCCGTCCTGGCCGGCCAGCAGGTTGCGCGTCCAGTGGTTGTTGTAGCCACGGGGTGGGGTCTGCAGGATTTCCTCCCCGGAATCGGGATCCAGGGTAGCCTGGCCCGTTTCAAAAGGATAGCGCATGGTCGCGTCCGTGTTAGCCACGTAGAAGTAGCCGTCCAGTACCAGCATGCCGAAGGGTTGATCGAGATTCTCGATCAGTACCTCCGTTCGGTCCGTGGTACCGTCGCCATCCTCATCGATCAGTCGCTGGATGCGGTTAGCGCTGTTGCGGGTATTACTCTCCACTACGAAGACTTCGCCTTCGGGAGAAATGTAGGTGGAGCGGGGGTGCTCCAATTCATCGGCAAAGCGTTGCACGCGAAACCCGTCCGGGGCGACGGGGGTCATGCCCTCGGGCCAGTCGACAAGCTCACTCAGCTTTACGGCGGACTCCGTGGTAAAGGGACTCGGTAGCTCCAGTGGCCCGATGGCGGTAGTGACCGTTACAGAAGGCTGCTGACTCAGCTCCTCCTTGCGATCGTCACTAACCTGTGAGGCACAGGTGTTTAGCAGGACCAGAAACGTCAGGGCGGTTAAGATATTTTTCATGTATATACAACAGGCTACCCTACCTAGCTGGTTCGCACCGCTGATCCGCCAACTCGGGTGAAAATCCGCGTAAATTGGGGATTTGGGAATGGGGCAAATTTAATGCAACGTTGTTGCTTGTCAAGACAAATTTTATAATGACAATAAATTTTTGACGAAATATTTGCAAATCCTTATTTCCTATTTAACTTGTGAGGACCTCAGTTGAAATAAACTTCCACCAGACACCTAACCACCCATACCCGGACGACCGTCCTTAGATCGGTACGTCCACTCCCCACCTCGGTTAGCTACATATTGAATTTTCATACGTTGCGGAGCAACGGACTGTCTCCGGTATAGTACCGGAGCAGCCCAGCCGCGCCGCGACCTAACCATACCTATACCATGAGCGTACGTTTACTCCTTTTACCCACACTTCTATTCTTTGCCCTCTCGTCCTGCAGCAAGGACGAGGAAACCATCGCCCCGCAGCAAGCGGAAATATCCACCGGCTTCTTGGTGGATGAAAACGAAGACGGCCAGGTGGCCGTACCCGATCTCGGCCTGCGGGAGCAGATCGAAAACCACGTCGACGGTCACAGCGCCAATTACGAGGACGTCGAGCGTGTCACCCGTATCCGTCCCGACGGCACGGAAGAGACCCTTTACTTGGTGGACAACGACATCGAACTGACGAAGGACCAGCTCCGGGAGTTAAAGGCGATGGATGCCGCGCTGGAGAAGCAGTACCACACCAACAACCTGGTGAGCATCAACCGCATCAGCGTCATCGGCTATACCGGTAGCGGCTACGCGCTGACCAGTAAAATGCGCAACGCCCTGCAGTGGGCTGTTGATAACTACAATGCCCTGAACACGAATAAGACCTTCACGCTAAGCTTCGGAGCCAGCACCAATGCCGACATCGTCGTATACCGCAACACCAGCGAAAGCGGTGCCGGTGGATCGGCGGGTTTCCCGAGTGGCGGTCGGCCTTACAAGTGGGTGCAGATATACAACGGTATGGGTAGCTACGACACCAATACCAATGAG